>JAERSX010000089.1 GCA_016845285.1 Deltaproteobacteria bacterium
CGATGCCGCCGCGCTGGGCCCGAGCCGGTGCGGGTGGCGGTGCCCGCAGAACCTGGGGGCCATTGACACAGGCTGACACAAGGCCAGGGGGCAGTCGTCGGCTAGCTTGCGCCTACCGTCGACCAGAGCCACCCCGACGCAGAGGTGCAACGCATGCTTTTCCTTCTCTTCAGCACCGCCTTGGCCAGCCAGCCCCGTACCGCCGACCGGCCGAGCGAGACCTGCTCCGGAACGGAGACCGACCCGACGGAGATCGGCTCCGGAACGACGGAAGATCCATGGCTCATCTGCACCAGTGAGCAGCTGGCCGGCCTCGCGGACCACCCCGACGGAAGCTTCAAGCTGGGAGCAGACATCGACCTGGAGGGCACCCCGGCGGGCGCCGGGTCCGGCTGTGCGTTGTTTCCGACGGAAGGTGGATTCACCGGACACTTCGACGGAGACGGGTACACCGTCTCGAACCACCGCTCGACCCGTGGAGTGTTCGCCTGCATCAACGGCGGCACAGTCGAAGACCTGCACCTGGACAACGTCACGATCCACGGAGACGGGTATGCCGTGGGTGGGCTGGTCGACTTCGCGGACAGCGCCTACATCTCGAACGTCACCGTGACCGGCACCGTCACCAACAAGGACAACGGGGTTGCGGGGATCGTCGGCGTTGCGTACGACTCGACGCTCGAGCGAGTTGGCTTCGAAGGTGACATCTCGGGCACCAACAACAGCGGCGGCGTGGCCGGCATCCTGGTCCGCTCGGATGCAAGCGACTGTTACGCATACGGCAACGTGGAGGGAACGGTCAACATCGGCGGCATCATCGGCAACATCATCAGCGTCGGCCAGGTCTCCGAGGTCCGGCGTTGCTATGCCGCCACCAACGTCAGCGATCTCGGCGTCACCTCCAACCCCAAGGTGGGCACGGCGGTCGGCATCACCAGCGGAACCGTTCACTTCGGCGGGGAAGGGGAAGAGAGCCTGGACACGGTCTTCGCGCTCGCCAGCGGCGACAAGCCGCTCATCGGCTCGACAAGCAAGTACATCGGCTCGATGATCTCCGCGACGCGGTCGATCCTCTTGGACCCGAGCAGCTACGAGCGGGCCGGGTGGGACCTGGACACGGTGTGGAACGCACCGACCGCGACCACGGTTCCCACGCTGCGGTGAGGTTGAGGCAGGGTCGGGCCACCTGACGAGGAGACGCTCTCGGGCTGTTCCTCTGGGAGGAGCGGCCGGTGTACCCTCCGGGCCATGCTTCCCGAGCGCGTCCCGCAGTACCTGGATGGCCCGTCGGAGGCTGAGTGGCTCCAGTCGAAGGCCTCGACAGGCTCGCACAAGGCTGTGGACTGCCTCCGTTGTCTGCTCGAGTTCGTCGCCGTGGCAGCTCTGGGAGGAGACCCCTTCACCGACCTCTCCGTCCAGGCGCTCCAGGACCAGCTGAGGGAGGCCTATCGACGCGACTGCGAGTCGGAGGCTGACCGGGGGGACCCCATCGACATGGCCATCACGTGGGCCTGGCCGCCTGTGGTCGGCGGGTGGGTCACCTACGAGAGCGACGAGCTGATCTTGGCAGCCGATGCGCTCTGTCGGCTCGCCAGCGCCCAGCCGCACCGGGCGCTCCTGTCGAGGTTGAGCGCCAGCTACGTGGCCGACGAGGCCAGCGCGGCCGAGCGCGTGGAGCTCGGGCTGAACCTTCGCGCGATCGGGGTCCCACGGGCCGCCGTCGAGGGGGCGATCGAGGCTGGAGAGGGCGCGACCTCCTGCCTCCTCGATGCCCTGAGCGCCTACGATCAGAGCGAGCGATGATCGATCGCGCACAGGACGAGGACCCGGTCCAGGGCGACCGTCGGGAGACGGAGCTCGGCTGCCGCTCTGCCGAGCGCACCTCATGAGGCTGCCGTTGGCCATCACCCTGGTCCTGGGTTGCTTGGGGAGCGGTTCGACCGAGCCACAGGCCGACCTTGCAGCTGGAGAGGAGCTGTTGGAGGAGCTGGGCTACCTCGACGTGGCCCCTCCCGACACTGCACCGGACGGGGCCCGACTGCTCGATGCCGATGCCGTGCAGCGAGAGGGTCTGCGCTACTGGTGTGACCGCAAGGTGGGCCGTGCCGCCCTCGTCGACGTCGAGGGGACCGAGATCCGACGGTGGGCCGGACCGCGAGACACCCACTGGGACGGCTGTACGCTGGGTCCAGGGGGAGACCTCTTCGTCGCGGGGGTGGAGCGACGGTCGCCGGGTCAGCCCGTGCACGAGCCCACCCGTTTCCTCGCGCGCTTCGACTGGGAGGGGCGCGAGGTCTGGCGTGTCCACACCGAGGCCCACCACGACGTGAGCCTCACCGCGGACGGCCGCCTGCTGACCCTGGACATGCTCGACCGAGAGGTCGACCGGGACGGGAGCGCCGTGCTGATCCGCGACCACCAGCTCGTCTGGCGGGATCCGGACACGGGCCGCCGCGTGGCGGAGGCCTCCTTGTACGACCGCCTCCACGGCGTCGCCGAGCTGAGCCTGCAGTGGCCTGGCGTCACCCACGGCTTCATCGACATCGTTCACGCAAACACCGTGGCCGAGGTGCGGGGGAGCGAGCGCTTCCCTGACGGCAGCATCATGGTCACGAGCCGCCACCAGCACCTGGTCTTCGTCCTCGCGCCTGGCGGTGGCGAGGTGCTGTGGGCGTGGGGTCCTGGCACCCTGATGCGTCCCCACGAGGGCCTCCTCCAGCCCGATGGGAGCGTGCTCGTCTTCGACAACGGCGGGGCGCGGCGCCCGTGGTCCAGGCTGGTGCGGGTCGATCCCGAGACCGAGAGCGTGAGCTGGGAGTGGCGGAGCGATGGCTTCTACACGGAGTCACGTGGGGGCTTGGTGGCCCTGCCTAACGGAAACCTGCTCGTCACCGACTCCAACGCCGGCCGAGCCTTCGAGCTGGACACGCGTGGTCAGATCGTCTGGGAGTTCCTCAACCCCCACCGCACGGCCAAGGGTGAGCGTGCCACCTTCCGTCGCATGAGCTGGGTCGCCGACGACTACCTGCTGCCCCTGAAGGGTGGGGCGCCCTGAGGCCGTGAGGGGGGTGCGATCCCAGACGTGGTCCTGATGGAGCGTGCTGTTTCACGCGTAACGCCGACGTAATGGGCGGCCGGGTGAAGGTTCCTTCCACAGGAGGTGTCCATGAACCGCCGCGAGCTCCTCAGCGCCAGCCTGGCCAGCGCTCTCCTCGTCGCCTGCTCTCCGAGCGTCGGTCCGCCCGGACCTGGAGAGGGATCGGTCGACCACCCCGACCAGACCGGCGGCTCCGGCGGCACATCCCTCGTCGACACCGAGGCGCTCGCGGAGGCGCTGACCCTGTTCGAGGGCAGCCCCTTCGAAGATGCCGCCAGCGGCCTGGCAGAGGCTGTGGCCGCTGCCCTCGAAGAGGTCGCTGCAGTGGACCCCTCGACCGCTGAGGTCCTCTCGGCCTTCATCGCGGTCGTCGCACTTCCTCGCTTCGAGGCCGCTCACCTGGCGCAGGGCGCCTTCGACGAGGGGGACCTCATCGTCATCGAGGGCGCCGGCCTCGACATCGACGCGAGCCGCTTGGAGGCGGCCCTCGACGCCTGGGATCCGACCCTCGAGGAGCAGGATGCAGGCTCGGCCCAGGAGGACCTTCGAGGTCTGGTCCGGGACTTCCGAGCGAGCCTGGACGACGAAGGCACGCTCACGCAGGGCTATGCACAGCGGCTCTGCGCGGAGCTGGACAGCATCGTCGCGGCCCTCGAGCGTTCCAGCACCGAGCTGGTCGCGGAGGCCTCGGTGGGCATCGCCGCCCTGGTCGCCCGAGAGGACTTCGATCCCGGTCCGGCCGGGCCCCCAAGCGAGGACTGCGACGACAGCGAGTATGCGGTCTCGCAGGCCCGCTCCCACGCCATCATCGCTGGCTCCTACATCGGCATGCTTCGCCTCGTCATGGGCCTGTCCGGGGCGGGCCCGCTGGGAATGGTCCTCGGGCTGATGACCCTCGCCATCGGCGTTCCGCTCATGGTCGGCTCGATGACCTCGATCTACGAGCGCGCCTACATCCGCATGTGCAACTGCTGAGGAGACCATCATGCTCTGGCTCATCCACTCCGCCGCCTTTGCCTGGGAATGCCCCCAGGTCGACGCTCCCGTGATCGAGACGATGGAGGTCGACTGCGCCGCAGGCGAGGGCTCCGTCGATCTCGCCGTGAGCGCAGACTCTCCGGTCACGTCGACACGCATCGTGGTGTTCGACGAGGAGGGCAACGAGCTCGACCGCTGGTACCCGGACCTCGACACTCCCGGAGACACGAGCCTCTGGCACGCCGAGGGCCCTGCCGACTGCGACGCGACGCTGCAGTTCCAGGCCACCGCCTTCCTCGAGGACGGCTCCCAGGCTGAGCGCGACGCGTGGTGGAACCTGGGCTTCAGCTTCGAGAACGGAGACTTCGAGCAGGGCTCCGACTACTGGACCACCGCCGGAAACGCAGCGTTCACCGGGAGCACCGCCGGCATCGATCCCTACGGCGGCAGCTGGATGCTGCAGCTCGGCTGGCCCGACTACGCCAGCCAGGTCTACGGCCTGGCCTACCAGAACGTGGGGACGCTGTCGGCGGGCACCTACACCCTCCGGTACTGGATGCGTGTGCGCACCCACTACAAGAACGGGGACGGCGACTGCGCCTCGAACGCCCCGGCGGTGGCCATCGCCATCGCCGAACCCGACGACGCTGGGCAGGGCGTCGACTTCCACGACTACGTCATCCTCGACGCGTCGAGTCACTACTGCGGCGAGGTCAGCATGGCGGACGACGGGGCCTGGGTGAGCGAGTGGAAGGCCTACGAGACCGGCTTCATCGTCAGCGGCGACATCGAGGACGCCGTCGTGTTCTTCAACGTCTACGGCGGCCACAGCCAGTGGGGTCACCTCGTCTTCCTCGACGACGTCTCGCTCACTCAGGACTGAGGGCGGACACTCCCTGGACGAGGGCCTTGTCGCCGATGGCTCGAGCGATCCGCAGGGCCTCGGCCTGCGTCTCCGGGTCGGGGCGACCCAGGCGCAGTCGGGCCAGGGTGAGGTTGGCCAGGGCGTAGGCCTCGACGACCTGGTCACCGCACGCCCTGGCCGCGTCGAGGGCTTGTTCGGTGATCTCTTCGGCCCGTCGGACCTGCCCTTGGTGAAGCAACACATCGGCCCGGTTCACCTGGGTTCGCGCCTGGCCCCGTGCGTCGCCCACCCTCGCGAAGTCGGCTCCGGCGCCGTCGAGGAGGGCCTCGGCCTCGGACAGCCGCTCGACGGTGATGAGGAAGACGCCGAGGGCCTCGCGGGCCCGTGCCCGGGCGCGCTGATCCTCGGCTCCGTCGAGCCCCCGTCGAAACGCCTCCTCGGCCGCCATGGGGCGCCCCAGCGCCTGGAGTGCCTGACCCCGGGCGCGATCGAACTCGACCTGAAGCTCCTCGGGCGCCTCCCCCTCGAGCTCCTCGAGGGCGGCTGCGGGGAAGCCGCGCACCCTCAAGAGCTGGGCCGTCGCGAACCGCAGGCGACCTCGCCGGAAGGCGTGCGGCGCGGCCTCTCGATCCGCCTGCCGGGCGGCCTGGACCAGCTCCAGGGCGTCGGACACGTTCCCTCGCAGGATCGCCAGCGCGAACACGAAGGTGCCCGCCCAGGCCCTGCCGGACGCCTCGCCCGTCTGGATCAGCGCGACCAGGTTGGCTTGCTCGCGTGCCAGCGACTCCAGGCAGCGCGCGCTCTCTCGACCGTCGAGGCCCTCGACCCAGCTTCGGCCCGCGTCGACGAGCCACTCGGCCCACGCGGAGCGCGCGGAGGCCGGTTCGGGATCGCGCTCGAGGGCATAGCGACGCACCAGCTCCGGCAGGTGGAAGCGCCCCCGGTCGTCGACCTGGACCCACCCCAGGACGTGAAGACGCTGGAGGAGGTCGACCACCCAGGGCGCGTCCTGTCCGAGGTCGGCGACCGCCTCGGCCGCCTCGAGCTCGAAGCCACCCTGGAACACCGCGCAGCGGCAGAGCACGGCGCGGGCGGGCTCGTCGAGCAGGGCCCAGCTGGCGTCGAGCACAGCTCGGAGCGAGGTGTGGCCCTCCTTGAGCAGGTCGATGGACAGCCGCTCGAGCAAGCGCTTCGGGGGGAGCAGCGCGCAGCGGGAGGCGGCGAGCTCGAGGGCCAGGGGATGCGCGTCCAGGCGCTCCACCAGCTCCCGGACGAGCCCCCGCTCCTCGGGGCGAGGTGGATGACCGGCGGCGTCGGCCCGTCGGTCGAAGAGCCTCACGCCGTCGTCGACGGTCAGGGTCGGGACGGCGATGCGGACCGCACCGGCGACCGTCGGTGGATCCCGCGTGGTGATCAGCAGACAGAGCTCCGAACATGCGGACGCGAGGTCGAGGAGCTTGCCGAGCTCCTGTCCCTCTGCCTCGTCGAGGACGAGGACGCCGCTGCGGGCGGACAGGGCCGCACCGAGGATCGCCTCGGCGGGCCCCCGGACCACCAGGTCCAGGGCGTCGGCCACGGCGCACAGCACCTCGCCTTCGCTCTGGCAGGAGCCGAGCTGGACGAACCGGGACCAGCGCTCGGGTTGTGCCTCCACGGCCGCCCTCGCGACCGTGGTCTTTCCGATCCCGCCGGCCCCGGACAGGATCACGACGCCCTCGCCCTGTGTCGCTCCGATCACGCGCTCCACCAGCGCCGAGCGGCCGATCACCTCGCTTCGAACGCGGGTCAGCTCGGATGCGCTGCGCCGCACCCAGACCGAGATGGCCGGGTCGAGGTGGAGCCCGCCGTTGGGTGAGCCGTCCAGGGTGAGCGCCGAGCCGAGCTGCTTGCGAAGCCGCGAGAGCGCGACGCGCAGCGTGTTGTCGCTGGACCTGCGGTAGCGCTGACCCTCCCAGACAGCCTCGAAGAGGGAGGCGCGATCGAGGCCGACGCCGCGGGTCGCGACCAGCAGCAACAAGCGAAAGCCCACGCGGCTCCGGGCGAGGCGCGCGATGCAGTGGCCGTCGAGCCATGCCTCGGCCCGGCTGGGGAGCAACACGAGCTGCCGCTCACCGCCCTCGACCACCCGCTGCAGACTCGGCGGCGCCTGCCCCGCGGCCAGGGCGTCGATGGCGTCCCGGACGCTCATGTGGCGCGGCGACTGGGCAGGACGGCCACGAGGACGGGCGCTCGCTCGCTGGGACGCTCGAGGTCCGTGTCGAGTGGGGCGGGGCGGTTCTTCCTCATGCAGATGACCTGGCGCCTGCGGTGGCTCGTGTCGGAACGGCGGAGGAGAGGCTGCCGAGCGCGACTCGCACCGAGCGCATGATCGATCCTACGTGACGTGACCGGTGGTGGGCCTGTTCCTCAGGGGCTCCAACCAGCTCGTCGGAGGCCTCAGGTGCTCAGCGAGACCCTCCCAGAGGCCGGCCGACGCCGTAGATCCACATGGGCCCGAAGTGGAGCTGCAGGTCCATGCCGAGCTCTGGTGTCCACGTCGTTGTTGAAGCGGCAGCCCCAGAATTGGCTGCACTGCTGGAGGTGGGGACCCACGATGGCGGACACGGCGCCCGAGGGGCCCAGGCGCGCCTGCCCGACGACGCCGAGCAGGTTGAGGTCTGCAGCGCCGTCGACCGTGGCGGCGGGGCGGCCCAGCGCGATTACGCCGAGGCGAAGGAGTGTGTGACGAGGCCGGCCTGATCGGTCTCGGCGAAGGGTCGGGACGATGTGGCCGGTCTCCCGTCAGCCGCTCAGTCGTGCAGCGGGATGCGCGGGGCGCTCGGGATCGTAGGCGAAGCCCTCGAACCAGGTGCGGAAGGCCTCGAGGGCCACGTCGGTCTGGTGGGGGTCGCTGTCGGCGGGCTGGACCTTCCGGTTGTTCCAGACGGGTGCGTCCTCGTAGGTGGCGTACCAGGAGCCCGCGAAGCCGAGCCCGTTCTCGAACCAGCGGAGCGGGTTGAGGGAGCGTCGTCCGATGCCGATCTGCGTCAGTCTGCAGTGCCTGCCCTCCACGATGGTGAGGAAGTTGCAGAGGTGGGTGAGCTTGGGGCCCACCTTGGTCTGCAGCGAGGTGTTGAGCGGGCCGTCGAACCAGGTCGTCACCTCGGCCGCGCCGCCCGTCACCATGGAGAGCGGGGGGAGGATCTCGGTGGCCATGGTGCCCGTGGCCTTGTGGCCGTCCGCCTCGAAGACCCCGTCCTGGACGACCTTCCCGAACATGGCATGGGTGGTGCGGAAGTGCCGGGGATCGACGGAGTTGTCGAGGGGCACGCTGGGGTGGTGGAGGTCGAGCTCGCGGCTGTGGCGCCACAGGATGTGGGGGAAGTGCTCGTCGTCGAGGAAGCGCGGCGGACTCCAACCTGGCTCGACGCCGGCCTGGTCGAACCAGGCGTAGGCCAGGCCGCGGTCCTCGTGGACCGGGTAGGACCGGATGGCCCGCTGCCTGGGCTTGGCGCAGCTTCCGTCGCCGCGAAAGGTGCGCCCGTGCATGGGGCACTGGATGAGGTCCTGGACCACCTTGCCCGTGGCCATGTGCACGCCGAAGTGCGAGCAGTAGGGCTCGACGAGGTGCAGCGCCCCGGACTGCCCACGAAAGGCGAGGCAGGGCTCGCCCATGAAGGTGCGCTCGGCGATCTTGCCGGTCGGGTACTCGCTGGAGAACCCGATGAACATCCAGCCCCGGTAGTTCATGACGTGCGTCCCTGTGGTCTCGAGAGGTCCGTTCAGGGCCTCCACCCCAGCAGCCTACCGGTCCCGGCCAGAGATGCGAAGCGCTATTCGCATTTCTGTGGGGAGGGCGACACGCCGAAGTAGGCGAGCACCATGCGGGTGACCTCGTCGACGAAGCGCTCGTCCGAGAGCACGGCCCAGGCGGGCGTGG
>JAERSX010000090.1 GCA_016845285.1 Deltaproteobacteria bacterium
CGCACTGGGGCTACCCCGGCCCATGGCCTTGTTTACACGGTTGCGAAGGCGGTCCCGAAGACCCATCAGTCTGCTCCAGCGCTGAACCGACGCCAACCTAACCTCGTGCTTGGCTGAGGCACTTCACCACGGGCCTGACGCGGTGACAAAGCCTTGCACTTGACGGTGGTCGGCGGCCTTGTCGGCTGCCGTCGAGTGCACAGCTTGGGTGTGTCGGCGTGAGCTTGTCCTCCCGCCACCGGAGGTTCGATGACACTTGCGCGTGTCGCGGGGATTCCTGTGCGTCTGCACACTAGCTTCGTGCTGCTGGGGGCGCTCTCGTGCTCTTCCAGCTCCTGAGTGGAGGCGGCGGTGCCGCGTTGAGCGGACTCCTCATCGCGTTCATGATCTTCGGCTCTGTGGTCCTGCATGAGCTCGGCCATGCGCTGATGGCGCGAGCCTTTGGCATCCGTACCCGTGACATCACGCTCTACCCCTTCGGAGGCATCGCAGCGCTGGAGGGCGAAGCGCGAAGCCCGACGCAGGAGCTGCTCATCGCCGTTGCTGGTCCGGCGGTGAACCTGGCCTTGGCGGCCCTGGTGGCACCCTTTGCTCTCGCCGGGAGCGGCCTCGCGATGGTGTTTCTCGGCCTGAACGTGGTGATGGCTGTGTTCAACCTGCTGCCTGCGTACCCCATGGACGGAGGGCGCGTTCTCCGCGCCTGGCTCGCCACCCGCCATGGCTACTTTGGCGCGAGTGCCCGCGCGCTCCGCATCGGCCGTGCCTTCGCCTGGGCGTTGGTGGGAGCGGGCCTGTTGTGGAGCCCCAACCTATTGTTGGTCGGCGGCTTCCTGCTCCTCGCCACCTGGCAAGAGCGTCGTCGGTTGATGCGGATGGCCCAGCGAGGCGTCGAGCCTTGGACACGGCAGGTGCAAGAGCGCCTGGCGCCGCGACACGAACGAGATCTGCGCTTCTCGCACCCAGTGGGGTGAGGGCTAGGCCTGTCCCAACAGGTTGACCGGAACCTCGCCCAGGCCGAAGGTGATCTCCCGCCGGTAGCCGCGTGCATCGCCGCCCAGCTGGTAGGGCATGGCCTGGTCGAACACGATGCGGACTCGATCTGCGTAGAAGTCATGCATCGCAGGGTGCCGCAGGGTGCCACGCCAGATCTCAGCGACGTGACGCACCGCCATGAGCGGAGTGAAGTCGAAGAGGCGCAGCTGGAAACGGCCTGCACGGTTCGTCGCGAAGGGGAACATCTTCACGCCGTAGCCGTAGAGCGGCATGGTGGCGGCCGCGAGCATGGTGCAGCTGCCCTCGTAGATCGTGCCACCCGTGGGCACTGCGGCCCCGAGCTCGGAGCCGTCTGGTCCGATTCGGTGGGCTGGACGGCCCAGGTTGGTCACCCGGACCCTTGCAGCTGGGCGGTTCCAGTAGTTGGGGATGGTGCGCAGGGCAGCGGCCAGTGCGTAGCCCTTGATTCCCATGGCGAGCTTGTCCCAGCCACGCTTCTCGGCCTGCTTCTTGAGCCAGATGTAGTCGTTGAGCACCGCCGCGTCGTAGCCCAGACCGGCGAAGGGGAAGAGGGTGTCCTCCGCCTCGACGAGCTCCATGGGCACGACCTTGTGGACCATGCCTCCCTGCCAACGCAGGAGGTCGCGCTTGGGGCTGCCGCTGCCCACCCACCGTGCCAGCGCATTGCCCGTGCCGAGGCGGAGCACTCCTACATCGGGCATCCGCAGATCGGGCTCGCGGAGCTGCGACAGAGTGTTGATCGTGTCGATGATGGTGCCGTCACCACCGCCCGCGAAGACCGTGCCGACCTCGTCCTCGATGCACTTGTGCAGAACCTCGCGGGCATGCTCGGGGCTCTCCGTCAGGTGGAGACGGTCGGCAGGCACCAGCCGGCGAACGCGAGCACGCGTGCGCCGGGTCACCCGGCCGGCGTTGTTGTTGATGACCACGGCGTACCGGTCGTGCGGCATCGTGTAGCGGGGAACGAGGCTCGTGGTGGTCGGTCCCAAGGTAGTCATGCCCCAGAACATTGCAAGAAATATGCCGAACCTGGCAAGGGGCCGTGAGCGTCCAGGAAACGGTTGACGCGTCAATACTACGGCTCAGGTGCGAAATGTGCTTCGCACTCTGGGCCTCCAACTGCGAAGGAGGTTCACCGCCTCGCTCTGCCATCCCGCGGTGGACTCAACTCCCTGCGACCAGCTCGTAGACCTTCTCGAGGGCGTCGGGGAGCGCGTCGGCGTTCTTGCCACCGGCTTGTGCCATGTCAGGGCGGCCACCCCCGCCGCCGCCTACCAGCTGGGCGACGGACTTGATCAGCTTGCCGGCATGGACTCGCTTGCCGGCAAGATCCTTGGTCACGGCGACCACCAACTGCACGCGACCCTTGGCGCGGGAGCCCAGGACAACGACGCCGCTGCCGAGCTGATCGCGGAGCCGGTCGGCTTCGTCGCGCAGTGCTCCCGGATCTCCGGAGAACTCTGCGGCCAAGACCTTGAGGCCGTCTACCTCGCGCACAGCGTCGGTGAGATCACCGGCCTGGGCGCGCGCCAGCTCCACCTTGAGGGCGTCGAGCTCGGTTCCGAGTCGCTTGCGGTCGTCCAGGAGGCGCTGAACGCCGGCGACGAGCCCATCGGTGCCTGTCCGGAGGAGCCCGGTTGCGCCCTTCAGCGCTGCGTCGCGGGTCCGAACCCACGCCAAGGCGCCAGGGCCGGTCTGGGCTTCGAGGCGGCGCACGCCAGCAGCCACACCAGCCTCCGACTGGATCCGAAACAGGCCGATGTCACCCGTGCGTCGAGCGTGGGTGCCGCCACAGAGCTCGAGGCTGAAGCCAGGAACGTCGATGGTGCGCACCTGCTTGCCGTACTTCTCGCCGAACAGGGCCATGGCGCCAGCCGCCTTGGCCTCGTCGAGGGTGCGCTCCTGGGCCACCACCTGGCTGTTGCGCAGGATCTCGCCATAGACGAGATCTTCGACCCGCTGGAGCTCTTCGGAACCCATGGCCTTGTGGTGGCTGAAGTCGAAGCGTAGACGATCCGGGCCCACCAGCGAGCCCTTCTGCATGACGTGGTCACCCAGCACTGTGCGGAGCGCGGCGTGGAGAAGGTGGGTCGCCGTGTGGTTGAGGCGGGTCCGATCTCGCAGGCCCGCGTCCACCTCGAAGTTGACCGTGTCCCCGACGGAGATGGTGCCGTGGTCGACGGTCGTGTGGTGGGCAATGAGGCTGGCCACGGGCTTGGTGGCGTCGGCCACGGTCGCGCGGGCGTCTTCGGTATGGAGGGCGCCGCTGTCTCCCACCTGGCCGCCGCTCTCGCCGTAGAAGGGGGTCCGGTCAGCGAGCAGCAGGCCGCTCTCGCCAGCCTTGAGCTCGCCGCGGGACTCGCCATCCACGACGATGGCCAGCACGCGCCCCTGGGCTTCGTCGGCTGTGTACCCGAGGAAGGCGGTGGTGCCATGCTCAGCAGAGAGGTCCCGCCACACCTGCCCCACGGTCTGTTGGTCGGTTCCTTGCCAGCCCTGACGACTTCGCTCCCGCTGAGCCTCGAGCGCTGCCTGGAAGCCAGCCGAGTCGACGGCGTAGCCGCGCTCCCCACAGATGATCTCGGTGAGGTCGATGGGGAAGCCGAAGGTGTCGTACAG
Source organism: Deltaproteobacteria bacterium (assembly GCA_016845285.1). Taxonomy (GTDB): domain Bacteria; phylum Myxococcota_A; class UBA796; order UBA796; family UBA2385; genus BH17. Next base: position 3,634 of record JAERSX010000090.1, read on the forward strand.
GCGGAAGGCGATGTCGCCATCCAGCGCCGCGGCCTCGTCGAGCTGGGCGAGGGCGTCTTCGAGGAGACTCAGGCCCTTGGACAGGGTGGCGGCAAAGCGGTGTTCCTCACCGCGCACGACCTCGGCGATGAAGCTCCGGCGACGCTCGAGGTCTGGGTAGGCCTCCCCCATGTGATCGATCACCGTGTCGGCCACCCTCCACAGGAAGGCCTCGCTCAGGTCGATCTTGACGCCGAAGCGGATGGCCCTGCGCATGATCCGGCGCAGCACGTAGCCACGGCCCTCGTTGCTCGGCATGACGCCGTCGGCCACGAGGTGAGCCGTAGCTCGTGCATGATCGGCGATGACCCGGAGGGCGGTGTCGGTGTCGTCGCTGGCGCCGTAGCTCACCCCTGCGAGCTCAGCGGCCTTGGCGATGATCGGCTCGAAGCAGTCGGTGTCGTAGTTGTTGTAGACCCCGTTGGCTGCGGCCACGATGCGCTCGAGACCCATGCCTGTGTCCACCGAGGGGCGGGGGAGGGGCTCCATTCGGCCGTCGGCAAAGCGCTCGAACTGCATGAACACGAGGTTCCAGATCTCCACGTAGCGATCCGACTCGGTGGCCGGACCCCCGTCGGGCCCGAGGTGGGCTCCATGGTCGTAGTGGATCTCGGTGCATGGGCCGCAGGGGCCGGTGTCGCCCATGCTCCAGAAGTTGTCTTTGGCCCCGAGGCGCTGGATCCGTGCGGGGTCCACGCCGGGCATGGTGCGCCAGATCTCTGCGGCCTCATCGTCCTCTTCGAAGACCGTGATCCAGAGCTTGTCCGGATCGAGGCCGTAGCCCACCTCGGCGTCGGTGAGCAGGGTCCAGGCGTGGCGGATGGCGTCTTGCTTGAAGTAGTCGCCGAAGGAGAAATTGCCGAGCATCTCGAAGAAGGTGTGGTGGCGCGGCGTGCGGCCCACGTTGTCGAGGTCGTTGTGCTTGCCCGAGACGCGAAGGCACTTCTGCACGGTGGTGGCGCGGCTGTAGTCGCGCTTCTCGGCACCGGTGAAGACGTCCTTGAACTGCACCATGCCAGCGTTCACGAAGAACAGTGTGGGGTCGTTCGAGGGGACGAGCGAGCTGCTCTCGACCTCGGTGTGGCCGAACTCGGTGAAGTAGTTGAGGAAGCGACGACGGACGACTTGCACGTTCACGGGAGACCCCTGCAGAGCGACGGGGTCTATCCGGGGCTACGTGGGCTGGGCTACTCCGCGGACGCCTCGCCGCCCGCAAGGTCGAAGGCCACCCAGTCGACAGCCTCCAGCACGAGGTCGGAACGGGCCATGGCATCGAGGGCCACGTTGTCGGTGCCCTCGTTGGCGTGCCAGAGATGCACGGTGGTGTCGTCGCCCTCGAAGGGCACGAGCTCCGGCTCGAAGCTCTCCTCGTAGCGAAGGCCGGCAGACAGGCGGATCTCATCCATGAGGCCGTCGAAGGACTCCTTTCCGCCCCAGCAGCCAACCTTCAACTCCTCCGCGGGCTCGGTGCCGAGCTCTACGTTGGTGTTGAAGCCGACCTGCTCCCCGTCCACGTACAGGGTGGTGAAGCCTTCGGTGTAGGTTCCGGCGATGTGGTGCAGCTCGCCATCCATCCAACCCTGGGGGTAGCTCACGCCGGCGGCGTCCACGTCAGTGGTGGTGAAGTAGCCCACCCCTTCGGCGTCGGTCCACAGAGCGAAGCTGCCGGGCCAGACTGCGATGGGATGGATGCTGTAGTCCTGATCGGCGTTGGACTGGACCCAGGCTTCGATGGTGAAGTCGGTCCCCACGTAGTCCCAGGTCACGCTGGCACTGGCGCAAGAGGTGGACTGGTTGAAGCCCAGGGCGTAGGCATCGCCGACGGTCTCGAAGGTCTTGCAGGCACCGAGGTTCGCGCAGAGCGCTACGAGCAGGCCGGTGCTGCGCAAGAGGCTTGAATAGGCGCCACGGGACATCGGGTCTCCTGGTCTCAGGGGTGATCTTGACACGGCGGGGCCTCCTCTGCAGGTCGGGGGCCTGTTGGAGGCCGCCGAGGTGCCGCGGAACGAATAAGACGAGTGGGCCCCTCAGGCTCCGCCACCCGGAGCCCAGGCCCCGTTCTCGCTCCCATCCAGGAGCACCTCACAGGAGTCCTCCTCCATGCGTACTGGCCTCGACGTGTTTCTCGATGACCCCAGCCGCTTCCGCGGCGCCCGTGTGGGTCTGTGCTGCAACCACACCGCCGTCACAGCGCAGCTCCAGCCAGCCCTGCCCGCCCTCCAGGCCGCTGGACTGGACGTCCGGCGTGTCTTCGGGCCTGAGCACGGGGTGGAGAGCACGGCCCAGGACATGATCGGCGTCGACGACCAAGAAGGCGTCACCACGCCGGAGGTCGACGTGGTCTCGCTCTATGGCGAGACCGAAGAGAGCCTCCACCCAACCGCCGAGCAGATGGGTGATCTCGATGTCCTGCTCTTCGATATCCAGGACATCGGCAGCCGCTACTACACCTACCAGGCCACCCTCGGCTACATGATGGAGGTGGCCGCGGTCACTGGGACCCGCGTCGTCGTGCTCGACCGGCCCAACCCCATCGATGGGCTGAGCGTCGAGGGAAACGTCGTGGCTCCTGGCTTCGAGAGCTTCGTGAGCGCCTACCCCCTGGCGACGCGCCACGGCATGACCATGGGCGAGATGGGGACCTTCTTCAGCAAGGTGCTCGGTCTCGGCGCATCCTTCGAGGTGGTGGGCTGCACGGGCTGGAAGCGCCACCAGACCTACGAGGAGACCGGGCTGGATTGGGTCTACCCCTCGCCCAACATGCCCACCGTCGAGTGCGCGGCCATCTACCCGGGCATGTGCCTCATCGAGGGCACCAACCTCTCCGAAGGACGGGGCACCACCCGTCCCTTCCACCTGGTGGGCGCGCCGTGGATGGACCGCGAGCGCTTTGTTCGCTACGCCCGCATCGGGGCTGAGGAGTCCGGCCTGCGTGGTGTCGGGTTCCGTCCTGCCACCTTCCTCCCGCAGTTCCAGAAGCACGCCGGTGAGGTCTGTCACGGGCTGGAGATCGTGGTGCGTGAGCGGGGTGCCGTGCACGCGCTGATGCTGGGAATGGTGGTGCTGCAGGCGGCACTGCGAGCGGCCCCTGACGACTTCGCATGGCGCACGGAGACCTACGAATTTGTCGACGACCCCATCGCCATCGACTTGCTCTTCGGCTCGGCTGAGGGGCGCACGGGGCTGGAGGCGCGCATCTCGCCGCGCGAGCTCCTCGAGGCCTGGGAGGGCGCGCGCGACGACTGGGACGACCAGCGCGAGAGCTGCCTGTTGTATTGAGGGGGGCCTACTCTTCGCCGCCCTCGAACAGCCCGTTCGCCACGGCGATGGGCAGCTGCCCCTCGACCACGAGCGTCAGGATCTGCTCGAAGTGCTCCAGCTGGAACGCCGCCAGGCTGAGGAGCTCGAGACAGTGTTCGCCCCAGAGCTCCGGATCGTGAGGCACGAGATCGACGTGACGGTAGTAGAGCCCGCCGTCGCCACGCAGCCCAAACGCGCCGAGCACCAGCCGGTTGTTGAGCATCATGACGAAGTCCACGAGCTCCCGGCGGCGCGGGTCCTCAGGCTCGATGCGCAGGCCCAGAACGGCGGTCACCTCGACGAGCACGCCGGCATCGAGGCCTTCGGAGTTCATGGGCGAGTCCATCAACACGAAGAGCCGGCCGGAGCTGCCGTCAGGGGAGGGGAGGCGCACGTCGAGGCTCTCGGGAGCGTCACCTTCGTCACGGTGACGGACGTGATGCCCTCGATCGCCCCAGGTACGAGCCAGCGTGCGCAGCAAGGTCACCTCCACAGCACTTCCTCCAAGCAGCTCTTGTCGCCCGAGCGGATGGTCTTGCTCAGCGCGATGGCCCTCGGCAAGACCTGGGCGACGTAGAAGCGGACGCCGACGACCTTGCCCCGATAGAACCGTGCGTCCGCATCGCTCACTTCAACCTTGTCGAGCTTCTCGAGGGCGACCCGACCCTGCCACAGCGAGTGCAGGCCCAACACGATGGTTCCCATCATCTCGAGGAAGGGAGTGGCGTGAACCATCGCTCCTGCGATGTCACCACCGGCCCCGACCCCCGAGAGGTGCATGG
>JAERSX010000091.1 GCA_016845285.1 Deltaproteobacteria bacterium
GGCGAGCCCACCATGCTCTGACCATCGGCCAGGAGCGGGGCACCTCCGTAGAGGTCGGGGTTCCAGAGGGGAGCCCGGCCGGCGCGCAGGGCCTCGACCACCCGGACACGGAGCCCACCGAACTGCATGGCAGCGTCGCTCAGGTGAGGGTGGCGCACACGACCGGCGGCGGGGTCGCCATAGGCGTGGTGCACCGTGAGGTGATCGTCGGCGCTCACCACATCGGGGCCGGGCAGGGCGCCCGGGAACCACAGGGCCGGCAGCAACAGCAACAGCGCGATGGGCCACCATCGCCAAGGGACGCCGGGAGGGTGCGGTCGCGCCGTAGCCATGCCCCGACCCTCGCACGGCGCCTACATCGCGGCGGCGATCTCCTCCGACTTCTCCCACAGCGCAGTCGCCAGGGCCATGTCTCTGCCGTGCTTGCTGCTCCGGGCCTTGTTGCAGTCGGCCAGGTACTCGCCGGAGTGCTGGAGCGCGTCGGGGTTCACGGCGGCCCAGACCTGGGTGGCGGTGCCCTGGGGCACGGTCTTGTTGGCCACGAGATTGCCGACGCTTCGGAACACCGCCTGCGCCACGCCCGGGAGGTGCCGGCTGAGGTTGGTGGCGATGACGCCGGGGTGGACGCCGTAGGCGGTCTGACCCTGGGGCAGGCGGCGCGCGAGCTCTCTGGCGAACAACAGGTTGCTGAGCTTGCTCTGGCCGTAGTGGGCGATCCCACTGTAGCTGGTCTCGGCGGCCAGATCGTCGAGCTTCAGCCCACCCTTGACGGTCATCTTGTGCGCATCGCTGCTCAGCATGACCACACGTCCGGTGTCGGTGAGCTGCGAGAGCAGGCCGGTGACCAGGATGAAGTGGCCCATGTGGTTGGTGAAGAACTGCTTCTCGTAGCCATGGGCCAGCTCGCGCTTCGGGAGCGCCATGATGCCGGCGTTGCAGATGATCCCGTCGAGCTCGCCCTCGACGGCGGCCACCGCCGCGCGCACGCTCTCGGGCTCGCTCAGCTCGCAGGCGACCCCCGAGGTGTCGCCATCGACCTCGGCGGCAGCATCGTCGGCCTTCTGCTGAGTCCGCGCCGCGCCCACGACCGTGGCGCCCCGCAGGGCGAGCACCCGCATCGTCTCGAAGCCGAGCCCGGAATTGCAGCCCGTCACCAGGTAGCGCTTGCCCGAGAGATCGAGGCCTTCGGACACCTCTTCGGCCGTGGAGCCATAGCCGAAGCCGGACGGACCTTTGCCCCTGACCATGCTGTAGAGCGACATCGAGACCCTCCCGTGGGGGCAGGACCTAAGCACCACGGCCGACCCGACAATCACCTCCCGTACTTGCATGGCGAAGTCGCGCGCCATAGCCTGCACACGATGAATGACCGTCAGTCAGTGACCGCTAGTCAGCCCGCAGGACGGCCCCGAGGGCCCGACCCGGCCAAGCGGGCCTTGCTCCTACAGATCGCCCGGCGCCGCTTCGTGGACGACGGGTACAAGAAGACCTCCGTCAGCGCCATCGTGCGGGAAGCCGGGCTGGCACAAGGCACCTTCTACCTGCACTTCAAGAGCAAGGATCACCTCCTCGGCCAGCTCCGCTGGGAGGTGCTCGCCGCCTACAATGCCGCCTTCGAGGCCGGCAGTGCGGGCGAGGGCCCGGCAGACGCGCGGCTCCTCTCGGGGCTGCGTGCCATCCAGGACTCCGTGAGCGAGCACAAGGCGCTGGTGCGGGTGTTTCGTCAGGCCGCCTCGGGGGCCGAGGTGGACCGTCAGGTGCTCAGCGGCCGCAAGGCGCTGGCCGTGCCGCTGGCCACCGTCATCGAACAGGGTGTGGCCCAGGGGCACTTCACCGTCGGCCATCCCGTGCTCGCCGCCCACTTCGTCATCTCCCTGCTCGCCAACATCGTGGCCGACGCCCTCTTCCAGCAAGATCCTCACAGCCAGCATGTCCTGGACGAGGCCCTCCGCTTTCTGTTGCGGGGACTCGGCGTGCCCGAGACCCGCGTCACCACACTCCTGTCCTCGGAGGCGAGCTGATGGCCGTGCTCCCCACCCGGGTCGACCCGGGCTCCCCCGAGTTCTCGCAGAATCGGACCGACATGCTCGCGCTGGTCGATGAGGTCCGCGACATCGAGGCTCGCGTCCGCGCCCACGGCGAGCGCGCCCGACCCAAGTTCGACAAGCGGGGGCAGCTCATGCCCCGTGAGCGCATCGCCCGCTTGCTCGACCCCGGCAGCCCCTTCCTCGAGCTCTGCAGCCTCGCGGGCTTCGGCATGCACGACGACGACGGCAAGGACAAGGTCGCCGGCGGTGGAAACATCGTGGGGATCGGACTCGTCAGCGGGGTGCGCTGCATCGTGAGCGCCAGCGATGCCGCCATCAAGGGCGGAAGCATCTCGCCCATGGGGCTGCAGAAGAGCCTGCGCATCCAGGAGATCGCGCTCCAGCAGCGCCTCCCCACCATCAGCCTCGTCGAGAGCGGCGGCGCCAACCTGCTCTACCAGTCCGAGCTGTTCGTCGAGGGGGGCAAGGTCTTCCGGAACATGGCCCGCCTGTCGGCGGCCGGCATCCCCCAGATCACCGTGGTGCACGGCAGCTCCACGGCCGGCGGCGCCTACATGCCGGGCCTGAGCGACTACGTCATCGCCGTGCGGGATCGAGCCAAGGTCTTTCTGGCGGGGCCACCTCTGGTCAAGGCCGCGCTCGGAGAGGAAGCCACCGACGAAGAGCTCGGGGGTGCCGAGCTCCACGCCAGCGTCACCGGCCTCGCCGAGTACCTGGCCGACGACGACGCGCACGCCATCGCCATCGCCCGCGATGTGGTCTCACGTCTCGACTGGAACAGCCGCGTCGCCGCGCAGACCCGCAGCTACTCCGAGCCCGTCCACGACCCCGAAGACCTCTGTGGCCTCGTCCCCGTCGACACCCGCCAGCCCTACGACGTGCGCGAGGTCATCGGCCGCCTCGTCGACGGGAGCGACTTCCTCGAATTCAAGGCCCGCTACGGCGCCGAGACGGTCTGCGGGCACGCCACGATCTGGGGCCACCGGGTCGGCCTGCTGGGCAACAACGGTCCCATCCAACCCGACGGCAGCGTCAAGGCTGCCCAGTTCATCCAGCTCTGCGACCAGGCCGGCCTTCCGCTGCTCTTCCTCATGAACACCACCGGCTACATGGTGGGCGTGGAGGCCGAACAGGCCGGCGCCATCAAGCACGGCGCCAAGATGATCCAGGCCGTGAGCAACGCCCGGGTGCCCAAGCTCACCGTGGTGCTGGGCGGCGGCTACGGCGCCGGCAACTACGGCATGTGTGGCCGGGCCTACGACCCCGACTTCATCTTCGCCTGGCCGGGCTCCAAGGTGGCCGTCATGGGCGGCGCCCAGGCCGCCGAGGTCATGAAGATCATCACCCGGGCCAAGTTCGCCCGGAAGGGCCTGCCCCTGGTCGAAGAGGTGCTCGAGCACATGGCCGGGGAGATCCAGCAGAAGCTCGACGCCCAGGCCGGCGCACTCTTCGCCACCGCCCGCGTCTGGGACGACGGCATCCTCGACCCGCGAGACACCCGCCCCGTGCTGGGCCAGTGCCTCGACACCATCGCCGACGGCCGCCGCCGTCCCCTCTTCCCCAACAGCTTCGGCGTTGCCCGCGGCTAAACGCGAGGCGGGCCACCCCCGCCCCGCGCTCCAGGAGCCCTCCATGAGCATGTGGACCGAAGAACACGACATGCTGCGCGACACCGTGCGCAAGTTCGTCGAGAACGAGATCAACCCCTACGCCGACGAGTGGGAGAAGGAAGGGATCTTCCCCGCGCACGAGCTCTTCAAGAAGGCCGGAGATCTCGGGCTTCTCGGCCTAAACCGCCCCGAAGAATACGGCGGAATGGGCCTCGACTACTCGTACAACGTGGCCGCCGCCGAAGAGCTCGGAGCCGCCGACTGCGGGGGCATCCCCATGGCCCTCGGCGTGCAGTCCGACATGTGCACGCCCGCCCTGGCCACCTTCGGCTCCGATGACCTCAAGCGGGAGATCCTGGCGCCATCCATCGCCGGCGAGCTGGTGGGCTGCGTGGGCGTGAGCGAGGCGGTGGCCGGCTCCGACGTCGCCCGCATCCAGACCAAGGCCCGTAGAGACGGCGGCGACTACGTCATCAACGGCTCCAAGCTCTGGATCACCAACGGCATCCAGGCCGACTGGATGTGCACCCTGGTCAACACGAGCGAGGGTCACCCCCACCAGAACAAGTCCCTCATCATCGTGCCCATGAACAGCCCAGGCGTGAGCCGGGTGCGCAAGCTCGACAAGCTCGGCATGCGCAGCTCCGACACCGCCGAGATCTACTTCGACGACGTGCGCGTGCCGGCCCGCTACCTCATCGGCGACGAGGGCCTGGGCTTCATGTACCAGATGCTCCAGTTCCAGGAGGAGCGGCTGTGGGCCGCCGCCAACGTGATCCGCGGCCTCGAGAAGATCATCGACGCCACCATCGAGTACACCCGCCAGCGCCAGGCCTTCGGGAAGTCCATCCTCGACAACCAGGTGGTGCACTTCCGCCTGGCCGAGCTGTCCACCGAGGTGGAGGCCCTGCGCTCCATGGTGTACCGAGCCACCGAGCAGTACGTGGCCGGCGAGAACGTGGTGCGTCTCGCCAGCATGGCCAAGCTCAAGGCCGGCCGACTCGGCCGAGAGCTCGTCGACTCGTGTCTGCAGTACTGGGGCGGCATGGGCTTCATGTGGGAGACCAAGGTGGCCCGGGCCTACCGCGACACCCGCCTCATCAGCATCGGCGGTGGCGCCGACGAGGTCATGCTGGGCATCATCTGCAAGATGATGGGCACGCTGCCGGAGAAGCGGAAGTGAGCAGGCCCCATGTCGAGGTGGAGGACCGCGACGGCGTGCGATGGGTCACGCTGAGTCGCCCCCACAAGCGCAACGCCATGAGCTTCCAGATGCTCGAGGAGCTGAGCGGAGCCGTGTCGTCGTTGTCCGAAGACACGCGCCTCATCGTGCTCCGTGGCGCGGGTGGCAACTTCTGCGCCGGCGGCGACATCAAGGACATGGCCACCGCCCGGCACGCCGAGCCAGGTCCTGATGGTCGTGATCCCATCGCCGTGGCCAATCGTCGCTTCGGGACGATGCTGCAGGAGGTCCAGCACGCCGTGGTGCCCGTGGTGGCCGTCTGCGAAGGGGCGGTCATGGGCGGCGGCTTCGGGCTCGCCTGCGTGGCCGACATCACCCTCGCCGTCGACGGCGCCCGCCTACGGCTGCCCGAGACGGGCCTGGGACTCACGCCCGCCCAGGTGATGCCCTTCATCGTGCGACGCATCGGGCTCACCCAGGCACGGCGTCTGGCGGTGACCGGTGCATCCCTCGACGCCGCAGGCGCCGTCGCCCTGGGTCTGGCCCATGAGCACGTCGCCACCGATTCCGTAGACACGGTCCTGACCGAGCTCATCGGCCAGATCAAGCGCTGTGGACCCCAGGCCACCGCCGCCACCAAGCAGCTGGCCTTGTCCGCCGGCACCCGACCCCTCGACGAAGAGCTCGACGCCGCCGCCGAGGGCTTCGCCGTCCTCTCCCGAGGCGACGAGGCCATGGCCGGCATGCTCGCCTTCCTGAGCAAGGAGACCCCACCGTGGGCATAGGCGCACCCGACATCCTCCTGGTCGCCAACCGGGGCGAGATCGCCTGCCGGGTGATCCGCACGGCCCACGACCTGGGCTACCGCACCGTGGCCGTCTACACCGACGCCGATGCCGCGTCGCCCCATCGAGAGATGGCGGATGTGGCCGTGCACCTCCCCGGTGCCACCATCGCCGAGACCTACGGCTCCATCTCGGCCATCCTGGCCGCGGCCGAGGGCTCGGGGGCGGGGCTCGTCCACCCTGGCTACGGCTTCCTCTCCGAGAGCGCGGCCTTCGCCAAGGCCTGTGAAGACACGGGGCTCGTCTTCGTGGGTCCACCCGCTTCGGCCATCTCTGCCATGGCCGACAAGGCCGAGGCCAAGGCCCGCATGCGGGCCGCCCAGGTGCCCGTGGTGCCCGGCGCCGAGGGTTCTGCAGACACGCTCCTCCAATCCGCAGAGACGGTGGGCTACCCGCTGCTCGTGAAGGCACGGGCTGGCGGCGGCGGACGCGGCATGCGACGTGTCGACGCACCCGAGCAGCTCGCCGACGCGCTGACCCGCGCCTCCGACGAGGCCGAGCGGGCCTTCGGCGACGGCGGCCTGTTGCTGGAGCGCCTCATCGTCGGGGGCCGCCACGTGGAGGTCCAGGTCTTCGCCGACCGCCAGGGCACCACCATCCACCTCGGCGAGCGAGACTGCTCCACCCAGCGCAGACACCAGAAGGTCATCGAGGAGGCACCGTCTCCAGCCGTGTCTTCAGAACTCCGTGCCCGCATGGGTGCCGCCGCCGTCGCTGCGGCCGAGGCCGTCGGCTACGTGGGTGCGGGCACCGTCGAGTTCCTCCTGGACGACTCGGGCGAGTTCTACTTCCTGGAGATGAACACGCGTCTGCAGGTGGAGCACCCCGTGACCGAGGCGGTCACCGGCCTCGACCTGGTGGCCCTGCAGCTCCGAGTCGCCAGCGGCCAGCCGCTGGGCCTGGAGCAGGCCGACATCCGTCTCGACGGACACGCCATCGAGGCCCGTCTCTACGCCGAGGACCCCACCGACGGCGACCGCCCCCAGACGGGCACCCTGCGTCTCTTCGAGCCGTCGGCCGCGCTCCGTGTCGACACCGGTGTGCCCGACGAGATCGGGGCCCACTACGACCCCATGCTCGCCAAGCTCATCGCCCACGGTCCCGACCGCCAGACGGCACGTCGACGCCTGCTGAGGGGACTCGCCGACACGGCGGTGCTGGGCCTGCGCACCAACCTCGACCTGCTGTCGCGCATCCTCGCCCACCCCACGTTTGCAGAGGGTGAGGTCCGCACCGACTTCCTCGGCACCTCGCCGTCTCTGCGCAACGCCACTCCCCTGTCGGACACCGACCTCGTCCTGGCGGCCCGCCTGTGGCTCGACCGCACGCCCACACGTCCCTGGCGCAGTGCACACGTCCTCGATCAACCCATCACCCTCGACATCGACGGCGAGACCCACACCCTGCGCCTGCAGGGTGGCGGCCGCATCGTCACGGCGAACGCCCCCGAGGGACTGGTGGTGCAGACCCTGTCCCGCACCGAGCACCGAGCGCGTGTCTCCGTGGCCGGTCGTGACGAGACGGTCTCTGTCGTGTCGACGGATGACGGCCTGTGGTTCCAGCGCGGCACGCGCACACTCGAGGTGCGTCTGCACGTGGCCCGCGGAAGGGAGCGCGACGAGGCCTCGAGCGGCGTCGTCTCGGCACCGGGCGCGGGTCGGGTCCTGGCCGTGTCGGCACAGCCAGGAGACGTCGTCGAGGCGGGCGCCCCCCTCGTGGTCGTCGAGGCCATGAAGATCGAGACCACCCTGCGCGCAGCGGTCTCCGGAACGGTCGCCGAGGTGCGTGTCGCCGTCGGAGACCTCGTGAAGAACGGACAGATCGTGGCGGTCCTCGAGGTCGCGCCCGCCCCCCAGGAGGAGTCCCCATGAAGGCCATCGTCACCTGCGCACTCACCGGCGTCCTGACCAACCCCGAGCGGCACCCGGTGCCCGTGACCGTCGAGGAGATGGCGGCCTCGGCCAAGGAAGCCACCGACGCCGGTGCCAGCATCCTGCACGTCCACTTCCGCATGCAGGAGCCCGGCCTGGGCCACCTCCCCACCTGGGATCCAGAGGTGGCCGGCGCCATCGTCGACGCCATCCGCGAGACCTGTCCGGGCGTCATCATCAACCAGTCCACCGGCGTGGTGGGCGACGACATCTCCGGCCCCGTGGCCTGCATGAATCGCCTGCGGCCCGAGATCGCCGCCTGCAACGCGGGCTCCCTCAACTACCTGAAGACACGCAGAGACGGCTCCTGGGCCTGGCCGCCCATGCTCTTCGACAACCCCGTCGACAAGGTGGGCCGCTTCCTCAGCGCCATGGCCGAGGTGGACGCCAAGCCCGAGTTCGAGTGCTTCGATGTGGGCATCGTCCGCAGCATCGGCATGTTCCAGGCGGCGGGCCTCGCACCCCAGGGGGTGCCCGAGCTGAACTTCGTCATGGGCGTGTCCAGCGGCATGCCCGCCGATCCCAGGCTGCTGGAGCTGCTGGTCCAGTACCGACCCGATCCCAGCACCTGGCAGGTGACCGCCATCGGCCGGCAGGAGATCTGGCCGCTGCATCGCCGCACCGCAGAGCTGGGCGGACACCTCCGCACGGGCGTCGAAGACACCTTCTACCTGCCCGACGGCAGCCGCTGTGGTGGAAACGGCCACCTCATCGAGGCCATGGTGTCCATGGCCCGCGAGGTGGGCCGGGAGATCGCCTCGCCAGAGGAAGCCCGACAGATCTTGGGCCTGCGGGCCGCCTGATCACAGGGCCGGCCCTCCGCCGCCGGCGCCTGAGCCGAGCTGCGCGCGGGCGGTGGCGAGGCTCTCGGCCTGCCGACCCGCCACATCACCCATGGCCCACAGCTTCGCGCCCGAGACCGGGCTGCGCACGACGGTGAGCCCGCTCAGATCGGCCTGGGTGGCCGGCCCCCGGCTCCGCTCGACGAGGTGGAGGATCCCGGCGCGTCGCGGCCGCCAGGCTCGCCACGCGTCCACGGCCACCCGGTCCACCGCGCCGCCGTCCTGGTAGCGGTGTTCCCCGTGGCACACCGGCACGAAGATGGTGGGGATGGCACAGGACGCGGCCACCGCAGCAGGCAGATCCCCCTCGGTGAGCAGCCGGTGGCGGCCATCGAGGTCGATGACGCCCACCGCGAGCGGCCTGGAGAGCTCGGCGAAGGTGGGCGGCAACAGGGCGCGCAGGTGCTCGATGACGGGCCCAAGGGTGAACAGGCCACGCCAGGGCGCCAGGTGCCAGCCCACCCGCCGCAGCGGGACGCTCGCCGTCAGCTCGGTGAGGATGTCGGCGCTCGACAGGCCGGCGAGCCAGAGTGAGCCCGCCAGGGCCCCCGAGGAGGTGCCCACGAGGGCATCGACCTCGAGCCCCGCCTCCTCCACGGCGGCGAGGAAGCCGGTCTGCCGACCGAAGGCCAGGAAGCCACTGCTGAGGATGAGGTCCGTCGACATGAACCGCCGCGTATCGCACCCGGAGGGCCATGGGTCTCTGACGGATGCGTCACCAGCCCAGGGCTCCGGCCTGGACTGCGCGGCGGAGGAGCCTCGGGACCCAGCTCAGAGGCCGGCGTTGCCCGCCAGCAGGAGCTGCCCGCCGTAGTACAGGGGCAGCCCCAGCAGCCGGTTGAGCGACGCCGTCACGACGAAGCGCTGCCGGGCGACGAAGAGATCTGACAGGTAGAACAGCACCGCCCCGAGGCCGAGCCACGCGGTGGCACCAGCGCCCACGGCTCCCGCCGCAGCCACCACCATGACCGAGATCACCAACACATAGGCCACCACCGGGCCGCGCATGGGTCCGGGCACATTTGGCCAGAGCCACCGCATCACGGGCACCGCCACCGCCGCCACGACGCCCAGAGCCACGAGTGCCCACACGGTGGAGAGCCCGGCGAGCCCGAAGGCCGCAACGTAGGCCACGTGACCCAACAAAAAAACAATCAGGCCGGCCGGGAACCAGCCTCTACCCTTGAACATCAGAGCAACATCACCCAACGCACACAACGCAAGCCCAATGAACACGACGTGACCTGGGAAGCTCGAGAGCGCGCCAGACACGAGGCCCAGGCCCACGAAGCCCAGCGACGCGAGGGGCTTGCTCAGCAGCTGAAGCCAGCGAACGCCACGGACCTCCGCCACGAGCAACACGGCCAGCGACAGGAGCGTGAGCAGGGCCCAGGGGAGTCCGGCGATCACGTGTCCTTCCACGTCGGCGAGGGCATCTCGACAGCGGGCTGGACGATGCCGAAGGGGGACATCTGCACGGCATCTCCTGAGCGGTGCTCGGAGACGGGAGCATATCGCCCGGCCTGTCGAGGCCCCTGCGTCTGCAGTCGCCCTCTCAGAAGCCGCCGCCGACGCTCAGCAGATACGCCGCGCCGGCATCCGAGCCGCCACCATCTGCGCCGGGCGCACCCACCAACACATCGGGGACACCATCGCCGTTGACGTCGGTGCCGCCACTCAGGGCCGCGCCGGCCCCATCGTCGGTGGCCACGCCGCTCGACATCAGCGAGGCATCCCCCACCGACATGGTTCCGCTCACGCCACCCATCACCATGTACACGGCGCCAGCCACGGAGGGAGCACCCACGATCACCTCGTCGAGACCGTCGCCGTCGACATCCCCCGCGCTCCCGACCGCCGTGCCGGTCCCCTGCTGCGCGGCGTCGCCCTCGACGATGAGCAGGGCGTCGGCATCGTCCTGGTTGCCCGAGACTCCTCCCAGGAAGACATAGGCGCGGCCGCTGCCTTCGCTGTCTCCGCTCGAAGAGGGGCTGCCCAGGATGATGTCGGCGTGGCCGTCGCCGTCGACATCTCCAGCCCCGGCCGCGCTGCTGCCGAGGTCGGCGCTCAGGGAGGTCCCGCCGAAGCGGACATCGGCCACGCTGTCGACATCGCCTCCCGACACGGTGGCCGCGCCCAGCACGAGGTAGGCCGCCCCGTAGGGCTCATCGGTCACCGCATCCCGCGGAGCCCCCACCACCATGTCCATGAGACCGTCGCCGTCGGTGTCGCCCACGGCGGCCACCGCAGCACCCAGCGCGCTGTCGGAGCCGATGCCATGGAACGCCACAGCGCTCCCCACAGACACGCTTCCCGAGATGGGCCCGAGCAGCAGATAGGCCCCGCCGGTCGGCCCGTCGTCGTCCCGCTCGGGGGCACCGACGAGCAGGTCGTTGTGCCCATCCCCGTCCACGTCGCCCAGACCCGCGACGGCACCTCCGAGCTCGTCTCCGGCGACCTCACCCGACACCAGGGCGTGGCGGTCGTCCTGATCGAGGCCACCCGAGGCGGGCCCCAGGAACAGGTAGGCCGCCCCCGCGTCGTCCTCGTGGGATCTGGCAGGCGCGCCCAGCAGCACATCGTCGAAGCCGTCGCCGTCCATGTCGGCGACGATGGCCCCAGCCATGCCGAGCTCCCGCAGCCCCTCGGTGTGGGTGATGCTGCCGTCGGGGCTGCTCACCGTGCCGGTGGCGCCGCCGAGCACGACGTAGGCCCTGCCGCCGTCCTCACCCTGCGAGGAGTCGAAGGGCGCCCCCACGAGCATGTCGGCGAGACCGTCGCCGTCGAGGTCGCCTGCGCTGCTGACCGCGCTGCCGCCGAGGCCGCCCTCGCCGTCGGCGACCACGCCGAGCTGTCCGCCGTCGACGGTTCCGGGCCAGGTGGCGGGGCAGGCCGCGCTCGCGTCCGCCTCGGTGCCGTCGCAGTCGTTGACCACGCCGTCCTCGCAGACCTCCTCGGCCCCCGGCCAGGTGTCGTCGTCGTCGTCGTCGCAGTCGTCGGCGTTGTCTACGTAGCCACTGGGATGGTCGCAGCCCGTCAGACCACCGTCGGTGGCACCGTACCCGTCTCCGTCCACGTCCGCGTAGGCCGTGGTCGCATCGATGGCGTCCTCGTCGATCTCGCCGTCGCAGTCGTCATCGACGTCGTTGCAGAGCTCCTCGGCGCCCGGAAAGACCCCCTCCTCGGTGTCGTCGCAGTCGGTGGCGTCGGTGACATGGCCCTCACCCGGATCCTCGCAGCTGGTGAGCTCGCTCTCGAGGTCTCCGAAGCCGTCGCCGTCGACGTCGAGGTACCAGGTGCCCATGTCGACGGCGTCCTCGTCGATCTCGCTGTCGCAGTCGTCGTCGATCCCGTTGCAGAGCTCGTCGGCTCCTGGGTGGACCGCGGCGTCCGTGTCGTCACAGTCGATGTCCAGGGTGTAGCCGTCCTCGTCGACGTCCACCTCGACGCCCACGCCAGAGCCCGCGTCGTCGTCGGCCTTGTCGCCACACGCTGTCAGGACGAGCAGGGAGAGAGGGATCACACGCATGGAGCCTCCGAGGCCGCGGGCCTATCCCGATGGACCCCCGCGATGCTCCGAGCGGCGGGGTGGACAGACAAGTGCTAGAGATCCCACCTGCCCCCGTTGCGCGGAGAATCCATGTTCGGACGCCTGCTTCCCACACTCGTGCTGTCGATGCTTCCCCTCACCGCGTGCGACAACGAAGGCG
>JAERSX010000092.1 GCA_016845285.1 Deltaproteobacteria bacterium
GTTCGCGCTCCCCTTGTTCTTGTCTCTCGCGTGCTCCAGCGGGGGGGACGACACCGCCGCCACTGGCCCAGGCGATCCCACAGGCGAACGAAGCGACTGTGACCCCATCGCCCCGGCCCTCTGCGGCTTGCCGTTCCCCTCGACCTTCTACATGGCCGAGGACGCCAGCACTCCCACCGGCTGGCGCATCGACCTGGGCGCCACCACCATCCCCATCAACCGCAACGACTTCCAGCCCACGCCCACCTTCTGGAACGAGCGCGATGGCTGGTCGGTGATGACCCCAGCGCTCGCCTACTTCGAGGACGTCGCCATAGATGGCGTCATCGGGCACGAAGACCTCGACGCCTACGCAGACGCCGACGCCAAGACCCTGCTCATCCACGCGGAGACCGGCGAGCGTGTGCCCCACTTCACCGAGCTCGACGTCAGCCTCGGCGAGCACGACCGCCAGGTGCTCAAGCTACGCCCCGTCGTGCCCCTGGAGTACGGCACCCGCTACGTCGTGGGAATCCGTGGCCTCGTCGACAAGAGCGGCGCCGCGGTGCCGCCGAGCGAGGGCTTTGCCGCGCTGCGCGATGGGACCGAGACCGACGACTACGACATCGAGCACCGCCGAGATGTCTACGAGGACGTCGTGTTCCCCGTGCTCGAGGCCGACGGTGTGGACCGTGGCGAGCTCCAGCTGGCCTGGGACTTCGTCACCGGCAGCAAGGAAGGCATCACCGGGCGCGCCGTGTGGATCCGCGACGATGTGCTGGCACGCAGTGCAGCTGGCGAGATCACCTACGAGATCACCGAGATCTCGGAGGCCCCCAAGGAAGGCACCGCGTGGCGCATTCACGGTGACATGACCGTGCCCCTCTACACCCAGGAAGACGACGAAGGCACCGTGCTCACGCGCGACGACGACGGCATGCCCTTCTACAACGGCACCACCACCGTGCCCTTCACCGTCATCGTGCCCGAGAGCCTCGTCGAGGCCAAGACACCAGGCCCCGTGCTCCAGTACGGCCATGGCCTGCTGGGCGGCCAAGATGAAGTCCACGGCGGCTACCTGAGCGAGCTGGCCGACGACAACGGCTGGATCATCTTCGCCGTCGACTGGACGGGCATGAAGACAGCCGATGTCGACGCCATCACGCTCATGATCGTCAACGACATCGACAAGTTCGCCATGATCCCCGAACGCAGCCACCAGGGCTTCGCCGAATTCGTGGCCGCCATGCAGCTGGTCACCGGCGATCTGGCCCAGGACGAGTGGCTCACCGTCGAGGACGACGAGGGCAACCGTGTGAGCCTCGTGGACCCGGACCGCCGCTACTACTACGGCAATTCCCAGGGGGCGATCATGGGCGGAGCCTACGCCGCCCTGGCCAGCGACATCGACCGCGCCGTGCTCGGGGTGGGCGGGAGCCCCTACGAGCTGCTCCTCACCCGGTCCGCGGACTTCGGGCCCTTCTTCCAGGTCTTCCAGGCCATGTGGGACGACCCCGCCGAGATCAGCATCCTCATCGCCTACATGCAGACCCTCTGGGACTCAGGCGAAGCCGCCGGCTGGGCACGCGCCATGAACCAGGAGCCCGTCGACGGGGCGCCTGCCACCGAAGTGCTGCTGCAGGTGGCCATCGGCGATGCACAGGTCAGCACCCTGGGGGCCCACATCATGGCCCGAGCCTACGGCGCGCCCCTCATCGAAGATCCGGTCCGTGAGGTCTGGGGGTTGGAGACCGTGGCGAGCGGACACACGGGAAGTGCGCTGGTCGAGTGGGACTACGGTCTGGTGGAGCCCGTCGAGAACGTGCCCCCCGATGAAGCCCAAGACGACCCTCACGAGTACCCGCGCCGCTCGCCACCGGGGATGGAGCAGCTCGCGCACTTTCTCCACACTGGCGAGGTCTTGCACCTCTGCAACGGCCCCTGCGACAGCGATGACCAGGACTGGTAGGCAGGGCAGACTGAACCTCCCAGCGAGGGGGGGGTCTACACGACCACCACAGACCGTGGTTGAATCTGCCCCCATTCTGGAGGACTGCCCGTGCGGACCCTGACCATGCTCTCCCTCGCCGTGATGTTGTCGGCCTGCCCTACCCCCCCTGAGTCCGACGGTCCTGGTGGACCGGGCGGTGGCCCTGGTGCAGCCGGCGGACCCGGCGGACAAGGCGGTCCAGGTGGACCCGGCGGACAAGGTGGACCCGGTGGACAAGGCGGACAAGGCGGACAAGGCGGACCCGGTGGACAAGGCGGTCCAGGTGGCGAGGCTGGAGCCGGCGGTGCAACGCCCGGTGGCACCGCAGGTGCCGGTGGCCCTCCAGGTGGCGGCGGCGGAGCCGGTGGCTTCCTCAAGTTCGATCGCGACCCGCCCCCGGAAGGGGCCGAGAGCATGAGCCAGGAAGCTGTGGCGGCTGCCGACCACATCACCCTGAGTGGCACTGCGGTCTGCACCGACTGCACGGGCGCCCTGCTCGTCCGCGTGCAGCAGTTCATGGAAGCACCCTCTGGCGCCGGCGAGGAAGAGCCACCTCCCCCCGACCCCAACGTCGAGGCCCCCGGCCCGCTCACGACCGTGGCGCTCACCGAGGCCGGCGCCTTCGGCATCAAGGTGCCCAAGGGCGACAGCAAGGTGGTCATCGAGCTGCTGTTGGACGAAGACGGCAACGGCATGCCGTCCAAGGGTGAGCGCATGGCCATGTACGACGGTGGTCCCGAGGGAATCGTGCCCAGCGCCGACGCCGACGGCATCCGCCTCGACGCCAGCGATCGAGACTGGGAGCCGCCCAAGCCCGGTGGCCCGCCGCCGGATGAGGCCGCCGCACCCGGTGGCCAGACCGCCGCAGGAACCGACGGTCACCTGAATCCTTGCGCTGCCGCGAAGGCTGCAGAAGCCCCCGGCGAAGGGGCAGCACCTGTAGAGGGCGAGGGCGCAGCTCCCGCCGAGGGCGCAGCCCCAG
>JAERSX010000093.1 GCA_016845285.1 Deltaproteobacteria bacterium
CCTGCTGGGAGGGTGACGAGCTCGAGGTGGGAGGGCGCATGTGGGTGGTGGAGCGAGTGCAGCCAGGCTCTGGCACCACCGGGCACGTCCTCGTGCGGGAGGCCTGAGTGGAGTGGGTGATCGTCATCGTGGGTACCTTCCTCGCCATGGCGATGGGCAGCGGTGTGGTGAAGCTCTTCCAGGGGCGCAAGCGGGCTGCAGGACTGGTCTCACCGACCGGCGCCAAGGTCCAGCGTCAGGCACAGCGAGTGGCCACACGGCTCTTCGTCGAGAAGGACCTGAGCGGTGGTCCGAGGGCCGGTGGCATCAACCGAAACCCTGCCGACGTGGTGCTCACCGAGCGCGAGCTCATCGTGAGCACCGGGGCTGGTGCCGTCCTCATCATCGACGCCGCCCGCCCCGGCACCGCCAAGGCCACCGGACCCAAGCGCCTCATCGTCGAGGGGCGGCACCCACTGCGCGACGTGAACGTGCGGGCAGAGCTCCTGGTCGATGAACCGGAGGTCTGGGCCGCAGGCGTAGCTGCGCTCTGAGCGACGGCGCCGGTTAGGGCTGGGGTCGCATCCCGGAGACCGCCATGCCCCCGCGCCCCTCGGCCCCGCTCCTCGACATGCTCCGCAAGGTGAGCCGTGAGCGCGGCCTCAACACGGCGGCCCTGGCGCAGAAGGTGGGCATGGCCCGGAGCCACCTCAAGCACGTCCTCTCCGGATCGAAGGATCTGACGGTCGACGAGTTCATCGGCATCGCCCAGGCCCTGGAGCTGTCGCAGGCCGAGCTCACCGGCATCCCCGAGACCACCGGGGAAGAAGACGAGGAGGAGGCGCCCACGCTGCAGGATGCCACCGAGATCGGCGGGCGGGCGGTCATCGACCCCTACGGCAACCACGCCGAGCAGGTGCTCAAGATGGGCTTCGAGCTCGGCATCGACCTCTTCATGACCCTGGAGACGGCCATGCTCGAGGGCAGCGGCGTGCCCGCTGACGTCATCCGACGCTTCCCAGAGAGCCTCCCCGTTCGCCTCGACGCCGCCTTCCATCGGCACCACGACCCGCGCTTCCATCCCGAGGGCATCACCCTCCAGATGAGCCTCGACGCGCTCTATACCTGCACCTTTCGGTGGGCGGCCATCAAGCAGATCACCCTCTTCCCGCTGCCTCCAGACGACCCGCCAGAAGAGGAGGAGGAAGCTGACGAGGACGACGCACCCGCCCGCGGGGGCCACCTGCGCCTGGTGACGTGAACAGCCGCGCCCGACTGACGGCGGCCGTGTTCGCCCTCGCTGGCCTCGTGGTCTGCGCCCTCGTCTTGTGGCCAGAGGACGAGGCCTCCACCGATGGCACCACCCGACGTGGTGCCCAGCGTGGCTCTCGGGACCGCGGAGACGACGGTCCGACCGAGCCCGGGAGTGCCGCCGACAAGGCTCCCATGCCTCGGTCAGCGACCAGTGGGTACGAGGCCATCGGTCTCAACGAAGCCGTCTCGGTGGGCAGCACGGGAATGGGCCTCGGCCACTCGTCGCAGCGGGCCCGGGCGGTGCTCATGTCTCGGGCCAGCCACACCCGACAGCTCGGCGCTCAGCTCGTGCGACTCAATTCTCACGCGTACCCCAAGCTGAACGTCCAGGACCTCACTGCCCGAGACTTCGACTGGTCGGAGGCCGACGCACTGATGCGTGTGGTGGGTGAGGCCCACCTCGACCTGGTGGTCGTGGTCGGGCCCTGGCCGGGAGCCCGCACCGGCGCCTTCACCGACCAGTACCTGCCAGAAGACCTCGACGCCTACGAAGCCGCCATCGCACGCATCGCTGAGCGCTACGACGGTGACGGCGTGAACGACATGCCTGGCCTGCCACGACCGGTCTTGGCCTGGGAAGTGGACAACGAGCCCGATCTGCACCACCTGCGTCCCCCTCGAGGCGCAGAAGGCACCCCTCCGAGAGACGACTTCCAGACCCCCGCCGAGTACGCCGAGATCGTGGTCCGCACCGCGCGAGCCATTCGGTCCGCTGACCCGGACGCCTTCGTGATCTCAGGCGGCTTCTACCGGCCGACCTCCAAGGACGGCGGGGCCTATGTGGCCGAGGTCCTGCAGGCTCCAGGCGTGCTGGACGCCCTCGATGCCATGTCGGTGCACTGCTACTTCAGCCACGACTCCCTGTCCGAGGTGGCAGCCACCATGGACTTCTTTCGGACACATGCCCCCGATCATCCGGTCTGGGTCACCGAGACCAGCGTGCCAAGCGACGGTCGTCACCCATGGGTGAGCGAGGGATGGCAGGCTGAGATGGTGGTGGCCGTCATCGGAGGCTTCCTCGCTGAAGGTGCCGACCGGATCTTCTGGCACACCCTCATCGAGCCTCCGCCACGCGAGGGCGACGACAACAAGACCTACGGCTCCAACGCCCTGCTGATCGCGACCTCGGAGGCAGGGGCACTGGGCGGCGAGTTTCGCGCAAAGCCCGCCGCTGAGGTGTTCAGCCGACTCCTCGCAGCCCTCGGCCCCACCGATCCCACGTCGTATCGAGAGGTCACCGTCGAGGGCGGGCGCATGCTCGAGACCGATGCAGGATGGCTCGTCTTTCGCGGGGAGATCACGTCTCCCCCTGACGGTGCCCATGAGGTCCTGGAGCTGACCACGGGCACCACCTCCGCGGTGGGCTCCACCGTGCGGGCCCCGGCCTGGCTCCCTCGGTGAGATCACGCGTAGGGGTGGTCGCAGCCCTGGCACTGGCTGCCGAGGTGAGCGCCTGGTTCCTGGGCGAGGGCACCGTCACCACCGACTTCGCCTGGTTCCGGATCACGGCACATGCCGGCCCGCTCGGTCTCGCGGCGGCTGCTGCCGCGGGCGGACTGGGTGCGGTGGCAGCGACGAGGCTCGCCCGACTCTCGCCCTCCCGCGACTGGATTCCCTGGGTGGCCCTGGCCCTGGCGGCGCTCTGCGCCCACCTCCCCTGGCTGGGCATGCCCCAGGGACAGCCCGACACCATCAACTACTTCGTCTACGCCCACGCCCTGGCCGCCGACCCCGTGGAGGCGCTCATCTCGTGGCCCTCCGAGGTCTGGGGCGGGCCCCAGGGACGCTTCCACACCCACTTTCCGTTGGCCCCCCTGCTCTACGCCGGAGCCTTCAGGCTCGTGGGCGAGTCGCTGATGGCCGTCGACCTCGTGCTCACGGCTGTGGCGGTGGCTCTTCCCCTCGCCCTCGGCAAGGCGGCCGCCCGCCTCATCGACCCTTCCGCCGGGATCGTCGCAGGCTTCGCCGTCCTCGGCCTCCCCTTCCTGGCGGCACAGTCCGGATGGATGCTGGTCGACGGCATCCTCCTGGTGGGCCTCGTCGTGGCCTGGGGCCTGATGTGGCGCGGTGGTTGGCTCGGTGCCCTGGTCGCAGCGCTCGCCCCGCTGACGACAAAGGCCTCCGCCGCCATGTTCCTGCTCGGCCCCGCCGCCGCCGCCATCCTCCGCGCCCACGAGAGCCGCCGCCGTGCCGTCGTGTGGATGGCCGGGGGGCTTGTTGGCGTGGGAGCGCTCGCACTCGTCCGCCCTCCGCGCTGGCGCGAAGATCCGAGCTCCTGGCTCGATGCCTTGCTGGCCCTTGGCATCCACGGTCGCCCTGGGCTGTGGGTGCTGGCTCTGGCCGGGCTCTGGCAGGCGGGCAGCAGGCTTCGGCTGGGTGTCGGCGGCATCCTGGCCACCCTGCCTGTGCTGGTTCTCTAC
>JAERSX010000094.1 GCA_016845285.1 Deltaproteobacteria bacterium
GCCGTGGATCAACACCGTCTCGTCGGCCCAGGTGTCGAAGAAGGCGTCGACGTTGGGCCGGTTGGGGTGGCTCACCGTCTGGAGGGCGCCGTTCTCCAGGACGTCAGCGTCTACTTCCATCTCCACATTGTCTAAGTGAAAGGCTGTATACAGGGCGCGTGTCGGATCCCACCCGCCGTTGGCGAAGACGAAGATGAACTTGCGGTCGGCGGGGCTCAGGGCGCGTGCGGAGCGGGGCCACAGGCCGGTCCCCAGGGCGAGACCACCGACGGCGGCACCGCTCAGGAGCGAGCGGCGGGTCAGTCTCGGGTGGAGGCGGGGAGGTCTGGCCATCAGTAGCTCAGGAATTGGGGGTCGCGGAGCAGTGCGGAGAGCACGCCGGCCCAGGCGAGGCCGTGGTCAGCTTCGGTCTCGACGAGGGTGTCGTGGAGGGCGACGAGATCGGACAGCTCCGCGTCGTCGGGCGAGCGGCTCAGCACGCGCAGGTGCAGGTCGGAGAGCTGGGTCTGTACGGTGGCCGCGTCGTCGCTTCCGTCGAGTGTTGCCACCGCGAAGAGCGCGCGTTCATCGAGGTCGAGGGCAAGGTCCCTCTCCACGGCGTGGGTCGCGGCGGCTTCCGCGAGCCGACTGCTCACCAGGGGGAAGGTGGGTGTGGGCGAGCGGGCGCTCTTCCGCACGGCATAGCCGTCCAGTCCACCGCCGAGGATGCGAACGCCGTCGGCATCGCTGCTCAGGGCCGGGTTGCCCTCGATCTCCCAGGCGAAGCCTGTGAGCGCTTCCACCTGGCTGGCGAGGAGCTCGGTGGTCACGAACTTGGCGGGCACGGCGCGGTCGTGCTCGGTGCCCCGGTAGCGTGGGTCGTCGAGCACGGACTGCACGAGGACATCCATGCGGAGATCGCTGGCGATGAAGGCTTCCCGGTGGGCGGTGGAGAGGTCGAGGTCGTCGACGACGGCGGCCTCTCGCAGCAAGGCCTCGGTCACCTGTTCCACCGCGCACGTGACGAAGCGGGGGTCGTTGGCCAGGTTGACGGACAGATCTTCCAGGGTCTCGCTGGGTGAACCGTAGAACGAGGGCCCCACGTAGCTGTAGTCCTGCCACCAGAGCTCGCGGGAGGCGTGGTAGTAGGTCCCCTCGATGGCAGACTGGGCATTGAGCAGGAAGAAGCCGTAGAAGTGGGCTGAGATCGGGTCGAGGCTGACGTGGCAGTTCACGCACGCGGGGTTGTACTGCAGTGCCTCTCGGATGGCGTCTTCGTCGAGCAGATCGAGGTCGGCGTCGAAATCGATGCTGCTGTCGAGGTAGTCGTGGCAGAGGAACAGGCGCGTCACGGCGTTGGCGCGGCCACGGTTGGCGTTGGAGGGCGTGGAGGTGTAGCGCCAGTAGAAGCTGTTGGTGGCGAGCACGCCGGCTGCCGGCCGTTCGTCGGTGTAGTGGGCCTGCTGCCAGCCGGTCCCGTCCTCGGGGTAGTCCAGGGGCCAGAACTGGCCGAGGTTCTGGTCGGCCATGGTCCAGTCGGCGGTGAGCACGGTGGTCCACGGCAGGTCCTGGAGTGCGACCTCGCTCAGCAGGCGCAGGGTCTCGTCGCCCACGGAGGACCAGAAGTCGTGGGGCGTGCCCACGCCGTAGCCCTGGACCAACACCGGGTAGAACTCCGAGCGCGTGAGGTAGAGTTCGGCGTACCAGTCGCGCAGGCGGGCGCCGAAGCGCTCGTCGTCGAGGGCGGCCGCCACGAAGTCCTCGAGGTAGCGCTCGTCCGCTGCGACCGCAGCCAGGTCTTCGGGGCTCGGACGCTCGCCCAGCAGGTCGAGGCTGAGGCGGGCGAGCATGGCCTCGGGCCCCATCCACACCTCGACAGCCCCGGTGTCATCGGTGTCACCGGAGTCATCGGTGTCACCGCTGGGATCGGTGTCTCCGCCCGTGCTCGCAGGTGGCGTGGGCTCGGGCTCGACCGTGCAGGCGAGCAAGGCCAGCACCAGGGTCACCA
This sequence comes from Deltaproteobacteria bacterium, assembly GCA_016845285.1. Taxonomy (GTDB): domain Bacteria; phylum Myxococcota_A; class UBA796; order UBA796; family UBA2385; genus BH17. The sequence goes on from JAERSX010000094.1 coordinate 1,988, forward strand.
CGGCGAGTCCTGCCAGTCGAAGAGGTGGTTGACGTCCACGCAGACCTGACCGAGCTCCTCCCCCTGCCACACCGCTGGGCCACAGCCATCACACACGCCCCCGTCCCAGGCGTCGAAGGTGACTTCCACCCACGAACCATCGTCGGTGCGCACGGCGAGCGAACCCTCAGGCTCGTCTCCGCAGGCGTCGCTGTCGGAGGCATCACGGCTGACCCTCAGCTCGTCTGTCGCGAAGATGCCGCCGGTCTCGGGTAGGTCGGTCATGCCGCCCGCGAGCGAGACCGAGATGCTGCCGTTGGCTTCGCGATCGATCCGTACGTCCCAGTCGAGGCTGCTGTCGCCGGTGAACCAGGAGGCATCATCGACCGCACCCGACCAGGAGAAGACGCCCGAGACGGTCTGAATCCAGAACTGGGTGCCCGCGCTCTCCGAGCCGCCGGACAGCTCGCACATCAAGCCAGCGCCGTTGAAGCGCTCGTCGTCCGGTGTCCAGATGTAGGCCTGGCCCAGCATGAAGCGGCCCGTGACGCTGAAGTCGTCGGGGACGAAGCCATCCTGGGCCTCCACGAGCGAGGCTGGCCACTGGAGGCTGTCGGCGAGCCTCATGT
>JAERSX010000095.1 GCA_016845285.1 Deltaproteobacteria bacterium
TACCCCAAGGGCCGCGTGATCTCGGGGCTTGCCGACGGGGACGGGCCGGAGACGGTGGTGTTCCAGGCGGGCACTCGGCAGGGCGACGAAGGGCAGATCCAGACCAGCGGTGGACGGGTGCTCGGTGTCACGGCACGGGCCTCCAGCCTCGAGGCGGCTCGACATGCAGCCTATGCCCGCGTTGGCACGATTCACTTTGACGGCGCCGCCTGGCGGCGCGACATCGGTGGCCCCATCCTGGGTCCCCTCACGCTTGATTGAAACGGAGGAAGACATGGCGGACACACCACGTGTAGGAATCTTGATGGGCAGTGCCTCTGACCTTCCGGCCATGCAGGCTGCATCGGATGTGTTGGGTCAGCTGGGCATCCCGCACGAGATGCGCATCATGAGCGCTCACCGCACCCCCATCGTGGCCGACGAGTATGCGTCCACCGCTCGTGAGCGGGGCCTGGGCGTCATCATCTGCGGCGCCGGCATGGCTGCCCACCTGGCAGGTGCGGTCGCGGGCCGCACCCAACTCCCGGTCATCGGTGTGCCCCTCGGGGCCAGCCTGCTCGGCTTGGATGCGCTCTTGGCCACCGTGCAGATGCCGCCTGGCGTGCCGGTCGCCACGGTCGCGGTGGGCAAGGCGGGCGCCAAGAACGCAGCCTGGCTGGCTGCCCGGATGCTGGCCATCGCCGACTCATCCCTCGCGGCACGCCTGGACGCCGAGGCAGCCAGCATGGCCGATAAGGTCAATGCTGCGGATGCTGCGCTGCAGGCTCGACGTGCCGAGGGCGCTGCGGGCGCGTGAGCTTGGGCGGGTGCACGGTGGTCGGCCAGGAGGTAGCGGACTACGAGCCCGATGGCCCTTCGGCCGCCGTGGCCCGCTGGAATGCTCGCCTCGGTGCCACCCTGCGTCGCTGACGCTTCGTCCGCCGCACCGCTCCCGAGCCGCCCCGCCGTGTCTCCGACCTTTCGTCTCCAGATCCGCTCCGCAGAGCGAGACCCTGCGCGCTTCCCTGAGGGCGACGACGCATTGGGCGAGCGGCTCTTCGGACAGGTCTGCGAGGCGCTCGAGCGGGGGCTCCCGAGGCCGGTGATGCTGGCCCTCCGGCAGGATCAGGTCGACCAATACGACATCGTGCCCATCTTGAAGGCCGGCCCTCCCCACAGCCCGCGCATGATGGCGGCCATCGCCGGACAGGAAGCCGTGGACAGCGCCGCCTTGGCCGGAGTCCTGCGGGTTCGTGGCCCCGGCATGCGTCAGCCTGCGCTGGCTGTGGTGGTGTACGTCGAGTGGCCAGACAACCGCTGGTGGACGGCCTGGCAGTTCATCGATCGAGAGCGGAACCCACTGGGGGAGGACCCCTTCGTGCGCAAGGCTGTCGACGGCTGGCCACGACCTGGCGGCATGGGCGGCTGGTTCCCTCGGGCCCGCCGCACGGGTGTGCGTCTGCGACTGCAGCAGCATGCCGACACCCCGATGGTGCACTGAGGACGGTGTTGTGTACGCCTCAGGCGCCGCTCACTGCACGAAGGGGCCCGTGGTGTTGCCCTCCTGGCTGCCGTCCGCACGCTGCCAGAGGTAGTCGAAGACGTAGCTCAGCTCGACCTCCACGAGGTCGCCGGCGGAGAGGTCGGCGACCATCCGTGGGGGGCTGTGCACGCGACCACCGAGCACGTGGTCCTCGGTCCAGGTGTCCACCTCGACCCAGAGCCACTCAACCTGGTCTTCGGCAGTGGTGAAGGGTGCCTTCACGAACAGGGCGTCGCCCTCTGCCAGGCCGTCCGTGTATGCCGTGTGGACGGGTCCTCGAAGGCGCCTGAGCGCGGTCCTCTGAGCCTCCTCGAGGGTGGAAGGGCGCGGGCCGGCCTCCGCCTCGCCGCCGCCGTGAGCCGGGATGGCCAGGCTGGCTGCGTCCTCTTCGACCTCGGTCGTCAGCGCCTCTCCCTGGACCACCGGGCAGCTCGCGACCCCGCTCCAGTCGAGGCGAGCGAGGGGCGTGGCGCCAGGGGTGACGCCTCCACGGGCGTAGCTCAGGCGGCCGGTCCCCGACACAGAGCAGTCGCCCACCGCTGCCGGCCAGCGCTTCAGCCCTTCCCCGAGGTCGAGCTCCGGACGCACACCACGCTCCAGCATGGCCTGGGCGAAGGCGTCGATGGCCAGGACCACCTCTCCCTCGCGGTCCTCACTCACTGAGCCCACCACCAGATCTGGCAGCCCGAGGGACCTGAGCCCCCGGCTGCGGATGGTCAAGCTGCCGTCGTCGTCTAGCTGGCTCTCGACACTCATCAGCGCGCTGCTGTCCGCCGGCTCCCCCTCCAGGCGAGCCAGCGCATCGCCGAGAGCTACCGCGTCGTACACGAAGCCAGTGTCGAGATCCTCCACCCAGCCACCCATGCCAGCCAGGGCGAGGCCCACCTTTCGCGCGAGAGCGGGCCCGTCCTTTGCAGGGCCTGCCCACCGCACGACGCGTACATCCAGCGCTGTGGCCGCCCCCGCCACGTCGCCGCGTCCTCGCAGGTCCAACGTGTCTGCAGCCGGCAGCGCGAAGGTGTCCAGTGCGGGCGCCACGACGACCGCCATGGGCATCCGCACGGAGACCGGCAGCCGCCTTCTCTGCACGAAGCCGTCGAGGGAGACATCCCCGCAGGACTGGGCGCAGTAGACCGCGAAGGCACCCCGGGCATCTGCAGGTGCCGCAGGTGGCGCAGCATGTGCCGTCGAGCCGAGGATCGCGGCCGCGAGTGCCCCCTTGAAGAGCGGTGCACAGGACCATAGCTTCCGGGCCACACCTGCCCGAGAGCGGGCCCCGCAGGAGCCGTCCATGCCGTCGTCGCCCCAGCCCCAGGAGCCCCGCTTCCGGGAGCTGCCCGCACCTGTCGCGCTGGAGGAGGAGGTCGCCCGCTTCTGGAGGGAAGGTCGCATCTTCGAACGTAGCCTCGAGGAGAGCCAGGGAAGGCCGGAGTGGGTGTTCTACGAAGGGCCGCCCACGGCGAACGGCACACCGCACAACGGCAGCGTATTGACGCGCGTGATCAAGGATCTATTTCCTCGCTACAAGACTCTTCGTGGATTCCACGTCGATCGGAAGGCTGGCTGGGACACCCACGGCCTCCCCGTGGAGATCGAGGTCGAGAAGGAACTGGGCATGCGGGACCCGGGGTCGCACCAGAACGCGCGCGATGCGGTCCTCGACTACGGCCTCGACAATTTCGCCCGGAAGTGCGTCGACTCGGTGTTCAAGTACACCCACGAGTGGGAGCGGATGACCGAGCGCATCGGCTTCTGGGTAGATCTCGACGAAGCCTATGTGACCTACCACCGCTCCTATGTGGAGAGTGTGTGGTGGGCCCTCAGCCAGCTCTTCAGCAAGGACCTCCTCTACCAG
>JAERSX010000096.1 GCA_016845285.1 Deltaproteobacteria bacterium
GTGGTGTACCGGATCCTGACCAAGTACCGCGGGACCATCCAGGTCGAGAGCTCACTCGGGCAGGGGACGCTCTTCACCATGCGGCTACCCGGCCCCGGATAGCGCCGGTGCGGCTACGCACACGCCTCGTCCTGTTCATGGCAGCGGCAACCCTCGGGCCGCTGGCGCTGCTCGGGGTGGGTGCCACGCAGGTGGCTACCCGACAGGTGCTGGAACGATCCAGCGAGGTCCAGGCACGCACAGCGGAGGGCCTTGCCCTCTATGCCGACACCTGGCTCTCACTGCAGATCGCCGCGCTGAAGCAGCAGGCCGCCGCATTCCCGGTGGCCAAGCTCGGCGATGCGGATCGACTTCAATTTCTCCGCCTGGTGTACCGCCAGAGCCCACACGCTCAGATCGTGACGCTGACGGATCTCAGCGGCGCGGATCTGGCGCCGGGTGTCTTCCAAGAGGTGGGGTTCGATCTCGTCGACCCGCCACGGGATCTCATCGACGCCGACCGCTACCGTGACTTCCGCAAGGCCTCGCCGCTGAGGGCGCTGGCTCAGGAGCGGCCGGGAAGCCACGCCCTCGGACAGCTAAACCCCATCTCTGATCGGGCTGCACCTGTGCTCCCCGTCGCCCTCAGGCTCGAAGGGAGGGAGGTGGTCTTGGGGGTCGAGCTGGGCCTCGATCCGCTGGCCCAGCGCTTCGGAGACGCTCGTCGAGGCGAGGCGGAGCTCGCGCTCCTGGATGCCTCGGGCCGGATCCTGTTGGGCGGTGAAGGCCTCGTGGACCCGGCAGCGTTTCGCAGCTTGCGTTCGGGCGACATCGCCGCGAGCGAGGTCCGCTACGCCAACCAGAGCGGAACTGAGGTCCTGGCGAGCTCGGCCGCTGTTCCGGCTGCCTCGTGGACGGTCGTGGTCGCAGAGCCACTCGCGGTCAGCCAGCTGGCGGCGACCGAAATTCGCGACCGGACGGCGTATATCGCTGCCGTGAGTGCGGTCTTGGCGCTCCTCGTCGGGGTGCTGTTCAGCCGCCAGCTCTCCGACCCCGTGGTGGTGCTCAAGGACGCAGCGATGCGTGTTGCCTGGGGACAGTACGGCCACGAGGTCGAACCACAAGGCGCAGACGAGCAGGTGGGCCTGGCTCACGCCTTCAACTACATGAGCAAGCAGCTCGCTCGAGACCAACGGGAGATCGGGCGTCAGCGCAAGGAGATCGAGGCCTTCAACCTGGAGCTGCAGGCCCGGGTCGACGAGCGCACCCGCGAGCTCCGCGAGGCCCAGGAACAGCTCGTAGCATCGGCTGGCCTGGCCGCCGTGGGCGAGCTGGGCGCGGGTCTGGCCCACGAGCTCAACAATCCCCTCGCAGGCATCTTGGGACTCACCCAGGTGCTGCGTGCGAAGGCTGGTGGGGGAGGGGGCATGCTCGCCAGCATCGAGAGCGAAGCGCGGCGGTGCACCGAGATCGTCGCCCAGCTCCTGCGCATCTCCGAGGGTGGGCGGAGCAGTGTGGCAGCAGCCGGTGAACCCGTGGACCGTGGGCACTGGGACGTGGTAGACCTCAGACAATTGCTCTCGGACGTGCTCACGCTGGTGGGTGGCCCGTTCCGGCAGCGTGGGGTGGCGCTGGTCCACGAGGAGGGCACGGCCTTGCAGGTGCGCGCAGATCCCGCGGAGCTCGGCCGAGCACTGACGCAGCTCCTCACCACCGTGCGGGGTGCAGCCGCCGGCGGGAGCACCCTGCGCGTCCATGGCGTCCGCACAGAGGACGAGATCAGGCTGGTGCTCGAGTTGAGTGAGGTTGCCGAGAGTGGCCGCTCGGACGATTGGATGGCAGCGGGCTTCGGATTCTGGGCGGCTCGGCGCAGCGTCGAAGACCACGGTGGACACCTCGTGGTGCCTGCCGAGCTGACGCAGGGCGAGGGGGCCTCCTGGACCCTCGTGCTTCCGGAGGCCTGAGGGGCATGCGTCGCCAACTCCCCGTGCTGATCGCCGTTCTGGTCGTTCTGGGGCTGGGGCTCGCGGGCTACCAGGCCTTGTTCGGGCCAGACGACACGGTGACGCTCTCGCTCATCGAGGTGTCAGGTGAGGTCGAGCGGGTGGACGCCCTGGGAGGCCGCGAATCCCTGGTGCTGGGCGCGGCGCTCGCTCCGCGAGATCAGGTCCGTGTCGGGCAGAGCGGACGGGCGGTGCTCGAGGTGGGGGAGGGGTCCACGCTGACCCTCGAGCCCAGCTCGTCGATCCGGGTGACGCAGGTGGAGCGGACCGGGGTTCGTGTGGAGCTGGAGGAGGGCCGGGTCCAGGCCAAGGTGCGGGCTGGCTCCCCCCTGCTGGCCGTGGAGAGGGAGGGCCAGCGGGTCGAGGTCGACGACGGTGAGGTCGTGGTCAGTGAGGACGAAGGACTCCTGCAGGTCGAGGGTCGCAAGGGCACGGCCAGGGTCAGCGGCATCCAAGGCGTACAGACCGTAGGGGCGGGCGAACGGCTGGTTCAGGGAGCGGGTGGCGAGACCGTGCGTGGCCCGGCTCCCGAGGATCTGCTGCAGGCGGTGCGTTGGCCAGACGCGAAGGCGACGCGGGCCGACGAGATCGTGGTCGAAGGCAACGCCAGCGCCTTCGCACGCGTGGCCGCTCACACCGATCAGGATGAGATCGCTGGTCGTGCGGACGCGAGCGGGCGGTTCCGGCTGAGCGTGCCCCTGGTCGAGGGGCCCAACGAGATCCTCCTCAAGGTCACGGACGCCTTCGGGGGAGTGCGGGAGAGCCGCCACCAGATCGTCCGCGACACTCGAGCACCCGAGGTCACCCAGGCGGAGGTCATCTGGAAGCGTTGAGCCATGGAGTGAGCGTGGTTCGGCGCTGGGCCCGGCTCGTGGGTGCCCTGGTGATGTCGTCCACCATCGCCCTGCCTGCGCTCGGCGCTGAGCTGCGTCTGGTCCCCGAGGAGGAGGTGGTGGTCGGACGGGACGCCACCCTGCTCATCGTCGTGAGCGACGAGGGACGACCCCTGGCAGGAGAGGCGCCGGTCATCGAGGTCGACCGAGGGTCGGTGTCGGGTCGGGACGGAGAGATCGCCCCAGGTGTCTGGCGCGTCCGCTACCGGGCTCCGGAGACCAGCGCTCCACCGCCTCGATTCGTGCTGAGTGTCGAGGGAGGAAGAGCCAGCACCACCCTCGATCTGCGCTCTGCCACAGCACCAGAAGGCCGGTTGACGGTGAAGGAGACGGCCTACGCAGGCCAGACCACCCCGGTCCTGTTGCGACTCGAGGGCCCGGACCTCCCACCTGCTGAGCTCCTGGAGGTGGCGGCACCAGAGGGCGAGATCGTGTTGGTCCGAGCCGCCGGCGATGCACGGGAGATCGAGTGGCTCCCCGGTCCGGAGCCCTTCCCGCGAGCCGTGCCCATCGGGATCCGAGACGGTCGCGGGCCGCAGGCCTCTCCCTGGTGGACCGTGGTGCCCGTTCGGGCGCGCCCACGGCTCCCGCTGCGCACCGATGACCCCGGAAGCCAGGTCACCGTGTTCGTGAGTGGCCGGCGCTATGGGCCTGTCACCACGGGGTCCGATGGCATGGCCCAGGTGACCGCCGAGGTCCGTCCTGGCGAGACCACCGCCGAGGTCCTCACCGTCGACAGCCTGGGAAATGAACGGCGCAGCCCTTTGTCCCTCGGAGGCGAACTGGGGGGTGCCATCGTGGGCCTGGTGTCTGGTGTCCAGGGGGTGCAGGGCATCACGCCGGTGGTGCATCTCCACGCTGTAGAGAGCTCCGGGCGGCCGCTGAAGGGAGCCGCCCCCACCTGCACGAGCTCTCTGGGACATGAAGCACGCATCGTCTCCACCGGGCCTGGCATCTACGAGGCGAGCCTGCCCTCCCTGCCTTCCGATGCCTTCTTCGATGTCCGGCTGGATTGCACTGTGGACCAGCGTGCTCGGACGAGCCTCCGCATCCCCGTGGAGGCAACACGGCCCGCACGCGTCGTTGTGCAGGCCTTTCCCGAGGAACTGTCCGCCGACCTGCCCGTGGCTCAATTGCAGGCCTACCTGGAGAGCAGCTCCGGCACGCGGGTGGGCATCGAGGCGCTGTCTCTGGCGGCGGATCTGGGGGAGATCGTGGCGCTCCCGAACGAGGGTGGCGCTGCCGCGCTCCGCGCCGAGTACCGAGGGGAGGCCGCCGTCGCCGCCGGCAGGGACACCGTTCACGCGGCGTGGGATCGCCCGCTGGGCTCAGGTCCTCCGTGGACCGTGACCCTCGGGACCCTCGGCGGGCCGGAGGCCCTCGTCATCACCGCCCAGGCCGCTGACGTGCACGGGCTTCCCCTGGCAGGCGCCACCTTCGAGGTGACCCTCGACGGCCAGACCTACATCGTGGCCGCCGATGACCGAGGCTGGGCCCGACTCGGCCTTCCTCCCCTCGACACACAGGGCCCTTGGGATGTGCGGGTCCAGACCGGAGAGGTGTCGCGTCGAAGCATCGTCTTCAGCGGAGGCTCGGTAGGCCGCACATCCACAGGAGCAGATCTGTCTGGTTCCGTCGATCTTGTGGTCGCTTCAGGGCGAGTACGGCAGGTGTTGGTGACCACCGAGCCCCGGGTACTGCCCACTGGATCCGGCAGCCAAGCTCGGGTGCTCGTGCGCCTCGAGGATGCCCAAGGTCAGCCCGTCACCGACGCACAGATCGAGCTCGTGAGTGACAGCGGTGTGGTCACCCGCCCAAAGCTCCGTGGCGACGGCACATGGGAGGCCACGTACGCTCCTCCTCCCGGCCAACCCACGGGCACCGTGCAGATCACCGCAGAGGGCCGCAACGGTAGCTTCGCGGCCACCACGACAGTGCTGGAGCTGGTGCCGCGCCCGACGCGCGGGAGCGTGGGACTCGGGCTGGGCTACCTCGTGGGCAACCGGGGCCTCTCCAGCCCCTTCCTGCAGCTCCAGGGACGTGGCCCCGTCCCGGGCCTGAGCTCCGCACTCCATGGGGTGCTCGGGATGGGTTTCTACAGCGTTACCGCCACGACGCAAGACCTCGTGACCGCAGAGGAGATCCAGCTGGAGCTGGATCTCCTCCCCCTCGAGCTGGGCGCCATGATCCGACAAGACCGTGGTGCGCGTGGCGCGTGGCTCGGGAGCACCTTGGTCGTCGCCCCCTTCCGCCTCGTCGGACGATTCGGTGACCTGGTGCCAGCCCGGGGTATCGGGGTGGCGCCTCCCGGCTTCCATCCCTTCACGGGAGCCGGCTGGCGAGTCGGCAGCAGCGAGCTGCAGATCGAAGCCGGGTACACCGTTCTGAGCATGAGCTCTGAGGACCTGGGGTGGCAGGGGGCTGTAGGCGGCTTCGTGGTCACCCTCGGCTATACGCTCCATTTGTGAGTTCCTGGCTGTTTTCCTGAAGCGTCGGGCGGTGGGTGCCTTATGCTTCAGGTGTGCGGATCGACCGCGTCTTAGCTAGTGCCGTCTTCGGGGGTGCCCTGTTCGGGTGCAACCCTGGCTTGCCAGTGCCCGAGCTCGATGAGATCGACCCGAACTGGGGCTACAACGGCGAGGACACCGACGTCGTCCTCCTGGGAGAGGACTTCTTCCCGCAGGTGCGGGTGAGCGGGCAAGACGACTTCGAAGTGGATCGGCAGTACCACGCCTGGCTGGTCGGCACCGACGGCGACGCCCACGAGCTCGATGGCGTGTCCATGCGTTCATACACCGAGCTCGACGCCACCGTGCCCACCGGGCTCGACCCGGGCCTCTACGACCTTCGACTCGTCGGCCCCACCGACGAGCTCGTGTCCATGACGAACGCGTTCGAGGTGCGGGACACCCGGGCTGACCGCATCAGCGCCACCACGGACGACTACACCCACGTGGTCGGAGATCTGGTGGTGGTCGACCTCGCGCTGTTGGATCCGGATGGCCAGGCCGTGGCCCAGGCCTTCTCGGTGGACGTCTCCGTAGCAGACGCCGACACCGCAGCCCTCCTCTCCTTCGAGGAGACCCTCAACTTCCAGGAACCCCTCGACGATGACCTCGGCATCCGTGGAAACCTGGGCTCGAACGGAGAGGGCTATGTCGTCTTCACCAGCACGGGTGTGGCCGACCTTCGCCTGGTGATTTCCCCATCGGACGCCGAGTCGGGCATCCAGGGCGAGAGCATTCCTCTGGTCTTCGTCGCTGGCGAGACGGAGCAGGTCCAGGTGGATGTGCTCGGGGAGACCGACGAGATCGCCGCTGGTGACCCGGTGAGGGTGCGCCTCACCCTGCTCGACGGCAACGGGAACCCCACCTCACGGCAGTTGGCCAAGGTGCGCCTCACGGAGGGCTGTGGAGGCACCCTCGACCAAGAGGTCGAGATCGTCGACTCCGGGACCACCGAGGTCGTGCTCACCGCAGCCACGGGCGAGGTGGCTGGCTGTGACGAAAACGTCGTCTACGCCTCCACAGAGCTCGCGAGTGGGACCTCAGACCCTTTCCAGGTCTTGCCCGGCGAACCCGCCGAGTATGACGTCTTCGCCCTGCCCGAGCACATCGCTGCGGGGGAGGACACCCTCGACGTCATCGTGCAGGTGAGCGACGCCTACGGCAACCGGGTGATCAACCACATCTCCGAGATCAACCTCGACGACTCAGCAGCGGGACCGTTGACCCCTGACCAGTACAGCTGCAGTGCCTTCAACGAGGGCACGGCTCTGTGCCAGGCCCGTCCCACAGTGGCCGATCCACTGGTGGTCGTGACCGCCCGCGGCGACACCATCTCAGGCGAGTCCAACACCATCGAGGTGGTGGCAGGCACCGCCGTAGACCTCTGGACCGAGGTGGACCTCACCGGGGGCACCATCGCAGCCGGCGCGCCCTTCGTGCAGACCATCCGGGTCTTGGATGCCTACGAG
>JAERSX010000097.1 GCA_016845285.1 Deltaproteobacteria bacterium
ACACAAGAGCCATTGAAGATCGGCGGCTCCGAACGCGTCTATTCGGCATCGACGACGCCGATGACAGCGGGCTGAAGTGCCCACCCAGATCACACACTAAAGTGACAAGCTCCGGCCCCACCGCAGCTAAGCTGATCCCGCTACCCCTCCGGAGCCACCCATGATCGCCCCCCTGCTCATGTCCGCACTGATCTCCGCCCCGGCCCTGGCCCAGGACGGCGTGGCTCCGCCCATCGTCAACGGCGAGACCACCAGCGACTACGAGGCAGTCGGCATGCTGCTGTACTGCAGCGGAAGTGGATGCGCGACGTTCTGCTCGGGCACGCTCATCCACGAAGACTGGGTGCTGAGCGCCGCTCACTGCGTCGAGGCCGCCTCGGACATGGAGCGCTCCGGCTACGACATCTACTTCGCCACAGGGCGCTCCGCTAGCAACGTCACCGACTACGACGTCGCCGTCGATCTCATCGAGCACCCCGACTACAACAGCAGCTCGCTCCAGTACGACATCGGCCTCATCGAGCTCGACTCCGGCATCTCGGGCGTCGACCCCATGCCGCTGAACGAGCAGAGCCCGTCGAACGCCTGGAACGGCAAAGAGCTCACCTACGTGGGCTACGGCATCACCAGCGACTACGCCAACGACTCGGGCACCAAGCGCACGGCCGACATCGACTTCTGGCAGTACGACGACCAGTTCATCTACGGCCTCGACACCACCGATGACCAGAACCTCTGCTCGGGCGACAGCGGCGGCGCCGCCCTCGAGGAGCAGAGCGATGGCAGCTTCGAGCTCGCCGGCGTCAACTCCTTCGTCTTCGCCTACCAGTACAACAACTACGCCTGCGAGGGCGGCGGTTCCGGCGCCACCCGGGTCGACCAGAACGTCGAATGGATCGAAGAGTACGTCGATCTTGGCAGCACGAGCGGCGACGACGGCGGCGACGACGGCAGCGGAGATGACGGCGGCGACGACGGCGGCAGCGGAAGCGGCGGAAGCGGAAGCGGAAGCGGAAGCGGAAGCGGCGGTGGAAGCGGCGACGGCGGCGCCGGTGACGGCAGCGGAAATTGGGGAGGCACGAACCCCACACCGGTCGATCCCGACGACGACGACGACGACATCGAGGTCTCCAGCTGCAGCACCCTGCCGGTCACCCCAGGCATCGTGTTGAGCCTCATGGCCCTGGGCGCGACCTTCCGGCGCCGCGAAGATCGCTAGGCCACCGAGCCCGGTCAGCGTCCCAAGCGCGCCAGGAGCCTCACCTGCAGACTTGCTGGCAGGTCAGCCCCGATCTCCAGCCGGTCCGCGTCTGCTCCAACAGGCCCAGAGTGGCCCCTCAGCGCCGCCGCCTCCAGCTCCAGCCATGCCGAGCCGCTCTCGTCCAACAGCCCGAGGACATCGGCAAACAAGGCTTGATCTCGTCCCGCCTGCGCCGCCTGGGCCACCGTCAACCACACGATGCCTTGCACACGCAGCGGAAGTCCGCGGGCCTGGTGGATCGCACGACCAGCGGCGCGGGTGCGGGTGCGGTGATCGCGAAGGACGGCAGCGGACAGGGCCCACACGGCCTGCAACAAGGCCGCGCCGGCGGTGTGCTCTCTACCGGATGCCCGGCTGGCCAGCGGCATGACGCGATCGAGGGCCGCAGCAGCCGCCCCCTTCCGGCCCGGACGGGACTCCAGGACGGTGAGCGCACGCAGGGCATGAACGATCTGCCGCGACTCGTCGAGCTCCGCGGCACGTGCCAGCGCCGAGGCATCGGCAAGCAGACGCGACGCCGTCTCGAAGTCGCCGCAGATCCGCAAGAGATCGCCCAGGCGTGTGGTGAGACGGGTGACGCCGCTGGGAGACGAGAGCGGCCCCACAGCTGCGCGAGCCTCGAGCAAGCGCGCATGAGCGGTGCCGAACTGCGCGGCCAGCAAGGCTGCATCGGCTTCGCCCAGGCCCGGGATGGTCCCCGCCGACGGTGCGGTTCCCACCGCGCGTCCGAGCCGGCCCGTGAGCCCATCGGGATCGGGCAGCGCCGCCAGCACAGCTTTGCGCAGGAGCTCGGCGCCGAGCCACCACCGCCCCTGCTCGCCGCGCACCAACCCTGCGCGAGCCAGAGCCTCCAGAGGCTCGTCGCCGGGAACCCCAGCGGCCGCCTCCAGCACCTCTGTCGAGAGGGGTCGCGGGCTCAGGGCGAGGGCCCCGAGCACGTCGAGTTCGTCGAGGCTCCGCTCCCCCAGAAAGGCGACGCCCAGTCGGTGCTGGTGCGCGGGATCCGGCCAGGTGAAGCACCCATCGGCCACCCCGGCCTCGAGGAGGGGACGGAACAGATCGGCCAGGCCCCCGCTCGCCCGGTACAGCTCCGTGGCCACCTGGTGGCGATCGGGAGTGGCCGGTGCCAGGCCCACCAAGGTGCGGCGCATATCCGCGGGCCCCAGCGGTGCCAGCTCCAGCTCGATGAACTCGATCCCCTCGGGGACACCGGGGTCGGAGGGTCGCTCCGGGCTCACGACCACCAGCCGCTCCCCTGCGGCGAGGCGCTCCAACGCCATCATCACAGCCGTGCTGTCGTGCGCCCCCACCAGGGGCAGGCCTCGTCGCCGAGCCTGATCGCCCACCACCTCTTCGAGCCAGGCCGAGCCCACACCGCGCGGGCCATGCAGATGCACCCAGACGCCTCGCCCATCGGCCGCGTGGTCGAGGGCTCGAGCCAGCAAGGTCAGGGCCTCCTGCTGACCAGCCACGGGCAGGGGTCCCGACCAGAGGGGGGCCGTGGAC
>JAERSX010000098.1 GCA_016845285.1 Deltaproteobacteria bacterium
TGCTGTAGGAGCCCCGCACCTCGGCCACCAGCGCCGCGCCGAGCCCTTGGATGCCGTAAGCGCCGGCCTTGTCGGCTGACTCGCCCGTGTTCACGTACGCCACGATGGTGGCGGGCGGCAGGTCGCGGAAGCGGACCTGGGAGCTCTGTGTGCCCGCGACCTCTTGTGCATCCATGTCTGTCCGCCCGTCCCCAGCCAGGCGAAGCGCCCAGGCCGTCGTGACGGTGTGCCAGCGGCCGGCCAGGGTGCTCAGCATGCGCTCGGCGTGGGCGGGGTCTGCGGGCTTGCCGAAGATGGTGTCGTCGAGGTGAACCACCGTGTCGGCGGCCAGCACCCAGGCTCCGGCGAGCTCATCTCGTGCGGCCACGGCATGGGCCTTGTCGGAGGCCACGCGCAGCGCGTACGTCCCTGGGGCTTCCCCGGGACGGACCGACTCGTCCACGTCGGCAGGCCACACCCGAGGTGTGAGACCGGCGGTCTCCAGCAGCCCACGCCGGCGCGGGGAAGCGCTGGCGAGCACCAACCTCACGCTTGAAGCTCGCGGGCGAGGCGTCCCCAGGTACCGGGCCTCAAGACCCGCAGCAGGGGCGTGGCGTTGGCCACCTTGGTGTTGCCGATCTGCGCGTGGGCCAGGCCGTCGAGCAGTCCGCGAAGGCCCCGGATGACCCCGCCATGGGCCACGAGGAGTGCGGTCCCCTCGACCTCGTCGTAGTCGGCCAGTCGGCCCAGCACCCGGCGGCACAGGTCGGCCTGGCTCTCGGCGCCTTCCACCACACCTGTCCAGGTGCGCAGCGGATCGAGGGCTCCGGTGCGGCGCGCCTCGGCCAGGGGTACGCCCTGGAGAACACCCAGTCGCCGCTCCCGCAGCTCTGGGTGGCACACGATCTCGGGCACCGCGCGGGTGTCACCGGCCCAGGCCTCGACCGCGAGACGCGCCGTGTGGGAGGCGCGCTCCAGGTCGCTGCTCAACACGAGATCGAGAGGATGCGCACGCAGGGCTCGGCCGGCGCCCCGGGCCTGGTGCCGGCCGAAGTCCGTGAGCGCCACGTCGTCCCAGCCCGCGAGTCGCCGGGCTGCATTCGCCACGCTCTGGCCGTGACGCAACAGGATCCAGGTGGCCATGGTGTCCTCAGCTCTGGCGGGCCAGCCAGGCGCGGACGCGCTCCTCGGCCACCAACAGGCTCGAGACGGTCGGCTGATCGCCCAGGATGTGCTCGACCTCCGCGCGCAGCTCTCGGAGCGGCCCGCGGCTGAGTCGGGTGGTCACCCGGTCGACGCCCAGGCGTACCTCTGGGCCCACCGTGACGGTCTCGACCAGGTTGCGCAGCAGCATGATGTAGCGGGTGCGCAAGATGCCTGTGGCGATGGGGCCCCAGCCGCCCTGGGAGGTGCGGGCCTCGATGGCCCGGATGGCGGGCAGCACGCGGCTGGCCTCACCGATGGCGAGGTACCGGATGAGATCGTGGCTGAGGCGTCCGCCGTTGTCGGGCAAGCGCGCCACCTCGCGAGCGGCGGCCAGCTCCCCCAGCACGGCGATGCGCTGCGCGAGCTTCGGGGGAAGCTTGCGGGTGAGGTGACGGTTGGCCCGGGTCTTGAGGCGGGCCTCGAGGGCAGTGCCCCGCATGCGTCCGAGCTTCTGCAAGCAGCCGCGAATGCGCTCTCCCTCACGCTCGTCCGCAGCGCTCTCGCCGGGCGCGAGCCACAGGGTGACCATCGAGATCATGGCGGCGTTGACGTCGATCCAGGCTCGGTACTTCGCGGCCAGGTTGGTCTTGCAGTTGGTCAGCTGCTCGAAGAGCTCCCGGATCTCCAGCAGCTCGGCGGCGCGGTACCAGGCGGCCGCCGCGGTGACCGCGTCGACGCCCGTGAGCTCCATGACCAGCGGGAAGTACATGGCGCCGCTCTCGCCCACGATCTCGCTGGTCACCACGGTCATGCCGATGGAGCTGTAGAGCATGTGGTCGGCGATGAGCGGGCCGTAGTCCTCCTGGATGCGCTCGGGGAAGTAGCCCAAGACCTTGTCGTGGAACCCGACGATGGCGCTGGTTTCGGCGTTCTTGAGATCGCCGAAGACGTGCATCTTGACGTGGGCTGCGAGCACGGCCAGCTCGGGTCGTGTGAGCCCTTGGTTCTGGGCGGCCCGGCGCTGCAGATCGTCGTCGCTGGGCAGCTTCAGGGCACCTCGCGTCATGCCACCGCGTTGGCAGACCCAGTCGATGGGCCGGCTGTAGAGCATGGGATCGCGTCGGCTGCGAATCTGGTCGTAGGACAGCTGGCTGGCGTGGGTGTCGCTGTTGTCGAGCACCTGATCGGCCACCACGTCGGTGAGGCTCTCGAGCAGGGTGTTGCGATCGTCCCACTTCAGCTCGCCGCTGCGGATTAGCGGACTCAGCAGGATCTTGAGGTTGACCTCGTGATCCGACATGTCCACGCCGCCAGAGTTGTCGATGGCGTCGGTGTTGAGGCGGCCGCCACGCAGGGCGAACTCGATGCGGCCGGCGGGCGTGAAGCCGAGGTTGCCGCCCTCTCCGACCACCTTGCAGCGCAGCTCGTCGGCGTTGACCCGGTAGGTATCGTTGGTGGGGTCGCCGGCGTCGGCGTGGGTCTCGGTGGAGGCCTTGACGTAGGTGCCGATGCCACCGTTCCAGAGCAGATCTACGTTCAGGCGAAGCAGCAGCCGCAGCACCACGTCTACGGGGAGCTCGTCCTTGAGGACGCCCAGCAGCTTCTGGATCTGGGGGGTCAGCTGGATGGCCTTGGCGGTTCGGCTGAAGATGCCGCCGCCCTCGCTCAGCAGGCTCTCGTCGTAGTGATCCCAGCCCTTGACCTCGTCGAAGAGGCGCTTGCGCTCGGCGTAGCTGGACTCGGGATCCGGGTCCGGGTCGATGAAGACGTGGCGGTGGTTGAAGGCCGCCACCAGCTTCATGGTGGGGTACTGGATCACCCCGTTGCCGAAGACGTCGCCGCTGGGGTCACCGACGCCCATGCAGGTGAAGGTCTCGGTGTGGGGGTCGAGGCCCATCTCGCGGAAGTGGCGGTCGACGGTGGCCCAGGCTCCGCGGGCAGTGATGCCCACGACCTTGTGATCGTAGCCATTGGAGCCGCCGGATGCGAAGGCGTCGTCCAGCCAGAAGCCGTAGTCCCGCGACAGGCCGTTGGCCGTGTCGGAGAGGTGAGCGGTGCCCTTGTCTGCGGCCACCACCAGGTAGGGATCTTGCTCGTCGTGGATGACCACCCGCGGTGGTGACACCACGGCGCCGTCCACGATGTTGTCGGTGACGTCGAGGAGCCCGCGAATCAGCACCTTGTAGAGGCGGTCGGCCTGGGCGCGCCGGTCGGCGCGGCTGGCCATGGCCCGCTTGATGAAGAAGCCACCCTTTGCACCCTCCGGCACGATGAGCACGTTCTTCACCATCTGGGTGCTGACCAGATCGAGGATCTCTCGGCGATAGTCCTGGCGGTCCGACCAGCGAATGCCGCCGCGGGCGATCTTGCCGCCGCGGAGGTGCACACCCTCCATCTCGACGTGGTGCACGTAGATCTCGTACATCATCGCTGGCTGCGGCAGGTGGCGTACGCTGGCGTGGTCGAGCTTGAGCGAGAGGTAGTGGAAGGGCCGGTCGGTTCGGTAGAAGTTGGTGCGGAGCGTGGCCTCGATCAGGTTCTGGAGCGTGCTGAAGAGCACATCCTGGTCGTGGTTGAGGATGGCGCGTACGCCGTCGCTGTAGGCCTCGTCGGCTGCGGCCATGGCCTTCTTGCGGTCGGAGCCGAGCTCGGGGTCGAAGCGGGCCTGGAAGAGGGCCCACCACTTGCCCACCAGCTCCGGCTGCGCCAGGAGCAGCTCCTGGACACGGGGCTGGGTGTAGCGCAAGCCGATCTGTCGGGCGTAGCCCACGTAGGCTCGCAGCAGATCGACGGCCTGCCAGGGGATCGCCGATCGCAGCAACACGGTGTTGAGCACGTCGTCGGTGCTGCTGCCGCCGAAGATGGCGCGGATGGCATCGACGAGGTGGGTGGCTTGCTCCTCCACCCGGGTCAGGGGCAGACCCTCGGTGCCACGCAGCCGGAAGGTATCGATGGTGATGGCAGCCTGGCCGCGGGGGCGGACCTTGTCCTGGAACTGGTCTTCGACCACGAGGCCGAGGTTGTCGAGCACCGGCAGCAGGTCGCTGAGCAGGATGTCCTGGTCCTGGAAGATGCGCAGCGAGAGCCGGTCCCGGCTGTCCCGGAAGAGCTCGGCGGTGACCTGGCCCTCGAGGAGGGCTTCGATGGCGGCGATGTCGTCTGCGGCCCGCGCTGGCGGAGCCATGCGGGTGTAGATGTCTTCGAAGGCGTCGCCATAGCGGGTGATCAGAGCGTCGGCGGACTCGCTGCCCACGCGCTGACTCAAGGCCCGGTAGAGCTGCGCGGCCCAGGGGGTGGCCAGGAGCGAGATCTGCTCCTGCAGCTCGTGATGGAGCTCGTCTGCTGAGGACGCGACACCGGTCAGGTGCCAGTGCACCAGCATGGTGTCGAAGCGGCCTACGAAGACGCCGTGGTCGCTCGAGGCAGCGCCGAGACGCTCCTGGAGCAACGTGCCGATGCGCTTGCGCAGGGAGTCGGACCACTGGTGGCGTGGGAGTGCCGCCAGCACGAAGGCTGACTCGGCGTCTCGGTTCTCGACGAGATGGACCCGAATGTCCTGTTCCTGCTCGGCCTCCAACACCCGCTCGATCATCCCGCTGATCTCGGCGGGCGGGGTGGTGAAGAGGAACTCGGTGGGCAGGGAGTCGAAGGCGTTGGCGATCCCCTTGTACCGGTACGAGCCCGCCTGTGAGTCCTGGTCGCGGAGGATGCGGCCCAGGACACGCCGCAGCAGCGGGACGTGGCGCGAGGGCTGGGTCACGGCCCGGTACGTGAAGAGGCCCTGGATGAGCAGACGCCGGGGTGGATGGCGTCCATCGGAGGGCACGAGCACGGCGATCTCGTCGATGCGACCGGAGCGGTGGACCCGTGCGTCCGAGCGGCCCTTGCGAACTTCCACGGGGAAGGGAAGGTCGTCGGGGCTGCGCCATTGCTCGAGATTGGAGGTCTCCCAGTGTTCCTTGAGGGTCTCGCGTGCGAGGCCCAGGCGGCGTCCGTCGTGCACGATGCTCATGAACACGTAGTTGTCGCTGAGCAGCCAGCGGAGGAACTCGGCAGTCTCACGGAGCTGATCGGCGGCGTGAGGCAGGCGATCTGCGAGACGCGTGAAGCGGTAGGCGGCCGCGTCCACCAGGTCGGTCATGGCGTGGAAGTCGGTGACCATGCCCTGAGAGAGCATCAGCGCCCCCTCCACCTTGGAGCTGATGCTCGGGACGTTGTCTTCGACCACTCCCTCTGCGAGCGACCGGACGACACTCTCCAGTGGGTCGTTGCGATCGCCGATGCGGATGACCTTTCCGTCTTCGTCGCGGCCCAGGGCCAGGACCAGGTTGAGGCCGCCCACATAGGTGGCCCCGAGGTCCTTCAGGACCAGCCGGATGGTGTCGACGATGAAGGGCTGATCGAGCATGCGCGTCATCACCACCACGCAGGTGCCGGTGGCTTGGAGCTCGACCTGGGGCGTGGTGGGCGGTGGGCCCTGTGTGAACCCCCAGAGCTCGGCAAGATGCGCCAGCACTTCGCGCGGGGCATGCCGCGTGAAGTAAGAGGCTCGGATCTGGTGAGTGGAGTGCTCGACGAAGCGGCGGAAGTCCGGGTCGTCGCCAGGGCCAGGAGCCCCGCTCGACTCGAGGATCCCCGTCATCCGCTCGACATAGACGGCCAGCGTCATCCCGACCTCGTTGCAACGAAGGCCGCCGAGTGTAACCGCCGCTTGGGTGGCGGGAGAGCCAAATCCGTGTCCGCTGTGCTGGTTACGGATCCTCGATGTCCACGGGGCCTTCGGGGTAGAGCGCCCAGGCGTCGCCAGCTCGCAGCTCGATGGCCGCGTGGTTGTCTCCATAGTGGCTGCTGATGCCCGTATCGATGCCGAGGATGGCGCCCCCGCACCGGACGCCGATGCGCCCGGATCGCTGGGTGGTGTGACCCACGATCATCCGCTTCGCGCCCAAGGTGTCGAGAGACTCGGCGAGCATCTCGCAGGCGATGGTCTCGTCGGCCAGCAGGTAATCACGGAACCACAAGGGCCCCGTGTCACGCAGCACGGGGTGGGCAGGTTCGGCGTCGATGGACCGGCGCACGGCTTCGGAGAGACCCTTCACGCCCACCTTGGCGAAGGTGGGGCTCACGCCGCCGTGCGCGTACACGGTGTCGCCAACCTGGACCACGGCGTCCTTGCTGCGCAGCCAGCGACCGAGCTCGCCCTGGTCTGAGAAGGCGCGTGCGCGTGCCTCGCTGTTCTCGAAGTCCGCGAGATCTCCGGGAGACACGTACCGGAGGTCGCCCACCATGTTCATGACCTCGTGGTTGCCGAGCAACGCATGGACCTGGCCTCCTGCGGCGGCGGCCTCTCCCTCCAGGCGCATCAGCAACTCGATGACCTCGAGGCTGTCGGGCCCACGATCCGTGGTGTCGCCCGTCTGCACCAGGACGGCCTGCCCTCCGCTCCAGCTCCCGGACTCGTCGACGAGACCTGCCATGGCGAGGACCGCGAGGGCATCGGGTAGATCAGCGTGAAGATCGCCGATGGCGACGACCCGGTCCGGAGGGCCCTGCGATGCCCCGGGGGGCGTGGGCGCCTGCGCTGGTGTAGCCGTGGCCTCGGCCACCTCCGTGGGGGTGGCGGGAGAGGCGACCGCCGAGGGCACCTCGATGGGTGTCTGGCAGGCGGCGAGGAGCAGCGCGGCTATGATGGGTCTGGGCATGGACTCGGGTGGCTGGGCAGTCGACTCTCCGGCAGCTGACACAGCGGCTGGGGCCGAGCCGGGCCGCGATGATAGCGCCGGACGAGTCCGGATCAGCATTCTGGAGCAGCACGTGAACGAGCGACGGAAGATGGCCACAGAGCTGGTGCAAATGGCCCGGGAACAGGGGGCCAGAGAGGCGGAGGTCTTGTTGACCCGCGTGGTGAGTCGGACCGCCAGTGAGGGCGATCGCGCGCTGGAGGAGACCACCACCACTGACGCCCATATTCGTGTCTACGACAGCAAAGGTAGCATGTCCATGGCGCGAGGCCGAGTGGCTGAGTCCACCGGCGCAGACACGATCCTCCGGCGTGCCGTGCGGGCTCTGGGCAAGGCCCTGCCCGAGGGCCACGAGCTGCCGCCTCGCCTCGACATCCCCACTCGAGGCCTGTCCATCCTGGACCGCCGCCAGAGTCGCCTCATCGAAGAGGACCGCCTCGATGTGCTCCGGCTCAACCGAGACCAGTGCCGCGAGGCGCCTGCGTCGGTCCGTGTGGGCCCGCTGTCCTACTCCGAAGAGTTTCGGGAGCGAGTCTTCGTGTCCAGTGGCGGCGTCGACGTGGTGGAGGAGAGCAGCAGCTACTGCCTCTCCGGCGTCGCGTGGCGCGCGGAGTCCCCGGATCAGCGTGTGCGGGCCGAGGTGCGCTCACGCACCTTCGCTGACGTGGCGAGCCGACCGCTCGGGCACGAGCTGTGTGCGCGCACCGGACGCTTGGGCACGCGGGCGAGCATGCCGGGCAGCCGAACCGCAGTCGTGGTGGAGCCACGTGCGGTAGCCGCCATTCTCGAAGCCATCGTCCCCTCCTTCCGCGCCGAGCGGGTGGACACCAAGCGCAGCTTCCTGGCCGGTCGGGTGGGCACGCGCATCGGGTCGGAGAAGCTCCACGTGGTGGACGACGGTCGCCTCGGTGGCGCCCTGGAGACCCGTTCCTTCGACGACCGTGGCGTGTCACCGGTGGCCATGACGCTGATCCGCGAGGGGATCGCCGATGCCATGTACGAGGGCCCCCAGCGTGCGGCCCGCCACGGTCGGCGTCCAACGGGCCACGAGCGGGCCGACGGCACGCTGTGGCCGGGCAACCTCATCATTCGACCTGGCAGTCGCTCCCGCAACATGCTCTTTCCGGCCCTCGGCAGCTTCGTGGCCATCGACGCGGTGCTCGACACCTCGGGCATCTCGGAGCGAAGCGGCGCCATCAAGGTGCCCGTGCGCCTGTCCCGCTGGGAAGGCCCCACCTGGCAGGGCACCATCGGCGAGGCGGTGCTCGACACCACGGTGTTCGAGCTGTTCGGCGGCATTCGCAACCTCACCAGTGATCAGGGGCGCTACGGACGCGTGGACGCCTGCACCTGGATCACCGAGGGGCCGTGGTTCGCTGACTGAGCCGACTGATCTGTCGCACCTCTCGGAGTAGGCTGGGGTGGCTGGAGGCAGCGATGGCGGCGATTGACGAAGATCCTCAGGCGACCGAGGCTCCCTCGGCGGCCGTGCGTGGGCGTGCCGATCTGGCAGCCTGGGAAGCGGCCCAGCCCACCGATGCCTATGCCGATGACCTCGACTTTCGGGCGCTGATCGCCCATCACGGGCTCACGGACCGGGAGGAGGCGCTGCACGCCACGGGTCGCACCGTGGCTGGCCCCCTCGATCGTGCCGTCCGCGAGAACAACCTCCACCGCAACCTGCCAGAGCTCGACCTCTGGGACGGCATCGGACGCTTCACAAGTCGGGTCCGCCACCACCCCACCTGGGCTGAGGCGGGCCGTCTGATCTACGGCACCGGTGTCATGGCCGCCTATGGCGAAGGCACGGTCCCCCATCGCTTCATCCTGGGTCTCTTCTACCTGACCAGCCAGTGCGGCGAGGCTGGCCACAACTGTCCGCTGGCCTGTGATGCGGGTGCCATCCGCACCCTTCAGGCGCGGGGAACTGCCGATCAGCAGGCCCGCTTCCTGGCCCGTCTCCTCGACCCGGACTTCGACACCAACTTCACGGCAAGCCAATTCCTCACCGAGGTCCAGGGGGGCTCGGACGTCGGTGCCAACGCCGTCGAGGCCCGGCCGCTGAGCGAGTCTCGCCAGGGAGGCAGTCCGTGGACCGTTCATGGCGAGAAGTGGTTCTGCAGCAACGCCGATGCCGACGTCTTCGTCATGACCGCCCGGGTGGGTCCACCTACGCTCGGCACCCGAGGTCTCGGCCTCTTCGTCGTCCCGCGCGTCTTGCCTGATGGCACGCCCAACCACTTCCGCATCCGTCGGCTCAAGGACAAGCTGGGCACACGATCGATGGCCTCGGCAGAGATCGACTTCCAAGGGGCGGTCGCTGAGGCCCTCGGCCCTGTCGACCAAGGCTTCAAGACCGTCATCGAACAGGTGATCACCACCTCTCGCCTCTACAACGCGCTCTCGGTCTCGGGGCTCTGCCGTCGGGCCTGGGTGGTCGCCAGCACCTACGCGCAGCACCGCCGCGCCTTCGGCCAGCCCATCGCCCGCTTCTCGCAGGTTCGAGAGACACTGGCCTGGATGCGGGCCGACACGGTGGCCTGCCTGGCGGCGAGCCTGTGGCTTGCCGGGCTCATGGAACGGGCCGACGCGGGCGAGCTGAGCCCGTCCGAGCAGGCCTTCTTTCGCGTGGCCATCAACCTCAACAAGCTGCGCACCAGCGTGCTCTCCCACACCGTCGTCAACTCCGGCATCGAGGTGCTCGGTGGCAACGGTGCCATCGAGAGCTTCAGTGTCCTGCCGCGTCTGCTCCGCGACAACGTGGTCTGCGAGAACTGGGAGGGCACCCACAACGTGCTCCGAGCCCAGGTCTTGCGTGACATGGTGCGGTACGGCGTGCAGGAGGGCTTCTTCACGGTGCTGCGCGAGCGGCTGGGCGAAGAGGCGGATCAGGCGGGGCTCGACCAGGACGAGGCCCAGCTGAACGAGGTGATCGCTGCGGTGCGCGCCGCGGGACGGACCGACGCCGAGGCTCGGGATCTGGCCGAGCTGCGCTTCCGCCGTCTGGCCGACCGTCTCGCCACCTGGGTGATGATCGCGGCCATGACCCCGGTTCCGGCGCTGGCGGCCGCGGCGTCGATGAGCCGGCGGCACCTGGCAGAGCTACCCCTGGATGCCGGCTACCTCGGCCTCGTCGACGCGCTCCAGCGTAGGTGAGGGCGCCCTACTTGCCGTCGGCCTCCCAGCACTCTCGGGTGCTGGCTCCCTCGACCGTCTCCTCGGCCTCCACGAAGACACCTTCGGGCCAGCGGACGTAGCCCACGTCCCACTTGTCGTTGTGGGTCAGGGCGGTGCTGACGACGTCGTGCTCCTCACCGTCGATCCAGATGGTGACCGTGGCCACCGTCGTGCCGCCGCCCAGATCCGAGTAGTAGTGGACGCGAACGGGGTACTCGCCTTCGACCGGCGAGTAGACCTTGATGTTCTCCGGGCCGTACCCGGTGCGGTTGTCGAGGGCGAGCTCGGGGTCGTCGGCGCTGCCGGACTCACCCCAGGAGGGGTTCGGGTTGCACCAGCAGCAGTCGCCGGGCTCCTCGTAGAACTCGTAGCCGGACTGCATGAGGTGCAGGTCGACATCGGCGTTGGGGCTGTCCCAGGTGAGCTCGACGTGCAGGGCATCCTCGGGCAGGGCTTCGAACTCGCAGGTGTCGGGTGCCGAGCGGACACCGGCCGAGTTCTCGACGGAGAGCGAGACCTCCCAGGTGCCGGCCAGGTTGACGTCGAGGCTGGTGAAGGAGGCCTCGGGGTCGTCCACGTCCACGTCGTTGCTGGATGGTGACTTGGTGACCGCCCACTCGTAGAGGAGGGGCTCGTAGCCGTTGGGGTCGTACGAGCCGGTGCCGTCGAGGTCGAGGGTGGTGGGCGGGTCGACGCTGGCCGGGCAGTCGATGACGGCCACGGGGTAGTCGAAGTCGCCGCCGCCGTTGCCCAGCAGCAGGATCTCGATCTCGGGATCGGACGGATCGTTGCTGTTGACCGTGATGCTGCCGGAGTCGCCGTCTTCGGTGGTGGGGGTGTAGGCCACCACCATGGTGCTGTAGTCACCCTGCTCGGCCATGGTCTGGCCGTCGGGATTGACCTCGATGCTGAAGGCCCCCGAGCCACCCTGGCTGATGTCCTCGATGATCAGGGGACCGTCGCCCACGTTGGTGATCGTGATGTAGGCGTCGTCGTCTTCGCCGATGGGCACGGTGTCGAAGTCGATGCTGAGCACGTCGATCTCGATCTGGGGCACCGGCCCGTCCACGCCCTCGCCCGTGATGGGAATGAGGACCTCGGGCTCCTCCTCGTCGTTGCTCTGGATGACGAGGTTGGGGGCGTACTCGATGAAGGTGCCAGGCGCGAAGGTGACCTCGACGGGGACCGACTCGTCTGGGCCGATGACGATGGAGGTGGGGTTGATGGTGAAGGCACCCTCGTTGTCGTCGACGGTGATGCTGGTGACGTCGAGCTCGGCACGGCCGGCGTTGATGATCTGGACCAGCTCCGTCTCGCTGTACTCGACCACCACCTCACCGAAGTCCAAGGTGGCTGGAGCGGCGGCGATGACGGGGACCAACACATTGATCTCTGTCTCCGGCCCGGTACAGGCTGCGGCGAACAAGCCGATGAAAACGGTGTTTGCGAAGTTCAGCTTCATGCGAGCGCTCTCCATCGACCCAGCTTATTGCGCGACATCGGCCATCGTCGATAGATAAGCTGCGGTCCGCCTGGAATCCAAGGTCTCGGCCACCACTCGCTCTCCTCTTCTTCTTCTCGGACGGACACGTTTCGCCCATGCGCGTCTCCCAACTCGCCATCCTCCTCGTCGCTTCCTTCGCTCTCGAGGGATGCAAGTCCTGTGCGGTCTTCAATCCGGTGACCGACAACCCGGACAACCCGGACAACCCGGACGACCCGGGCGCAGACTCCGGCAAGGACGGCGACTCCGGTGACACGGGGCCCATCGACACCAGCCCGCCGCCGCCGTGTGACCACCCGGAGACCGAGGACAACGACAACTGGAGCCAGGCCGAAGACCTCCCGCTCGACACCTGGTCCTGCGGGGTCATCGGCGAGCTCGACGACCGCGACCTCATGCGGCTGGACCTGCCCACGGCTGGCTGGTACCGCGCGTGGGTGCGTGCCGCAGACTTCGGCTCCAACGCCGACATGCAGCTCAACATCACCGACTCCAGCCAAGACATCTCGGCCAGCCAGATCCGGAGCCCTGGCTCGACCGACCCCGAGATGGTCGTCCCCTTGCCGTCGGCCGGGGTCTGGTACGCCACCCTGGGCGACCAATACAGCGGCTACGGCAACGACCACGAGTGGGAGTTCATCGTCAATCAGGCGAAGGTGCCGCTCGGTTGGGACTCCGAGGAGGCCGACGACAACGGCGCACTCGCCAAGGCACAGCCCGTCGAGAACGGCGAGCGCATCTTCGGCAGCATCGACTCGGGCACAGACCGCGACTGGTTCAGCTTCGAGGTGGAGGAGGGCAAGACCTCCTTCGACATCCGCGTCGAGGCCTGGAACTATGGCTCTCCGCTCGACGGCTGGGTGTTCCTCTACACGCCTGACGAAGAGTTGAAGTGCAACAGCGACCGGGGCGACACGTCCACCGACCCGGATCCCATCCTGACCTGCAGTGGCACCGAAGCAGGCACCTGGTACGCCTACATCAAGAACGATGACGGCGCGGGTGTCGGCGACCTGTACTGGTACGTGATCGACATCACCTGGGACACGGCTCCTCTCGAGGAGTGAGACGCTCTCCGATCGATTCCCACTTGCGGGACGCAGTTCGGGCGGGTCAGGTGTCCAGATGAGAGAACAACAAGATCTCTGGAGGAGACATGAAGCGCAACCTCAGCGGCCTCACCTTGCTCGGCGTGCTGGCGATCATGGGCTGCAAGCCCGACGAGAGCCAGCCAATGGCCTCCGACACCGGAGAGTGGAACGGTGACGACGGCGGCAGCGACGAGGGTGGCGACGACGGCGGCATCGAGTGCACCGCCCAGGTCATGGAGACCGACCCCTTCGACGGCCAGACCGGTGTCTTCTACCGCCAGGAGCTCTCGGTGCTCTTCGACGAGGACGCATCGAATCAGGCCCAGCTGAGCGTGTGGACCACCGATGGCGGCGAGATCCCCAGTGCTGTGAGCTGGGACGACTCGGGCCTCCGCGCGGCGGTCATTGCCGACGGCCTGCACAGCGAGTCCGACTATCTGCTGTCCATCGACCTCTGCGGTGATGTGCAGGAGGTGAGCTTCCAGACCGACGAGTTCGGCGAGTTCGACATCGCCTCGGCCGATCTGGTGGGCAAGACCTTCTCCGTGGACATGGGCGCGGCCACCTACGTCGAGCCCGCTGGGCTGGGGCCCCTCATCGGCAACTACCTCAACACGCCCTTGCTCTTCGGCGTGACCGAGGCGAGCGACACCGAGTTCGCGATGATCGCCGCCCAGGGTGAGATCGACGACGTCCAGGGCACCTTCAGCCAGGTGATGGACTTCCCCACCTTCGAGATCCCGGCCATCAGCTTCGCCGACGCCCCGTACTTCTCGGCGCTCACCGATGCGGTGGGGATCCAGTACGAAGACACCACCATCACGATCCACAACTTCTGGATCCAAGGGGCCTTCTCCCAGGATGGTGGCAAGATCGGCGGCGGTGAAGGCGGCGGTCTGGTGGACACCCGCAACCTCGGTGATGTCTTCGGCTTCGGCAGCGACGAGAACGCTGTCTGCGACTTCGTGGCCACGGCGGGTCTCGATTGCGAGGCCTGCCCCAACGACGACGAGGTGCTCTGCCTCACGCTGACCGCGACCTTCGAGGACGCCATGCTCGTCGAGGGTCTGACGCTCGAAGAGATCTCTGGCGACTGACGTGGGGGGCTGAGAGTCGGCCCCAGCCTGCGCGTTGATTCGTGGATGCCCGAGCAGCGGTTAGGCTGAGCGGGCTACCGCAATTCGGAGGTTGCATGACGGGTGCGCTGCTTCAGGGCGGTGCGATGGGGCTCTTCCTGGTGCTCGGGGCGCTGTTCCCCCGGGTGAAGGGCGTCGGCCTGATCAACAAGGACCTGGTGCTCAACCTGGTCAACGGCGCCCTGCTGTTCGTGTTGGTGCGCCTCACGGTGGTGTCCTGGGTGGCGGCACGCTCCGAGGTCGGTCTGGTCGACATGACCTGGCTGAGCCAGGGCTGGGCGCAGTTCCTGGTCTCGCTGGTGCTCCTCGACTTCGCTCGGTACTGGCTCCACTACGCTCACCACCGGGTGCCGTTCCTGTGGCGCTTCCACCGGGTGCACCACTGCGCTGAGTTCATCGATGCGAGCACGGGCATCCGCATGCACGTGGTCGACTTCGTGCAGCTGGCTGCGCTGCCCATCCTGCTCTTCGGCGTCTTCATGGACGTGACCAGCTTCGAAGCCTGGGTGATCCCCGTCACCATGGGCGTGGGCGTGGTCTTCGACGCTTTCGAGCACAGCAACATGCGCATGGACAGCCGCCACCCCGTCTTCCGCGTCTGGGACAAGCTGCTCAACAGCCCTCACTTCCACAGCTGGCACCACACCCGTGAGGGCAAGAAGTACGACGGCAACTACGGCAACACCTTCGTCATCTGGGACCGCATGTTCGGTACCGAGGTGACCCGGCCCGATCCCCCGGAGGAGTACGGCATCGTCGAGTGGGACACCCTCGAGAACAGCATCCTGGGCTTCTGGTTGTTGCGCCCGCGCAATCGCAACCCCGAGGCGGGGAAGGCCCAGGCGGCGGCGAAGGCCACCTCGTGAAGTTCAAGCTCGCCGCGGTCCTCGTCGTGACCGCCATCTGTCTGGGCGTGGTGCTCTGGGATCTCGATCTCTCCGAAGCGGGCGAGGCCCTCAAGACGGCGACCTGGGGTCTGCTGGTCCCCATGTTCGGTCTCTACCTGGTGGCCCACACCCTGCGCGCCTGGCGCCTCCAGCTCCTCATCGGCCATGGCGTGAGCTTCGTTCGCTGCTTCGCCATCAACACCATCGGCTTCCTGGCCATCAACGTCATCCCGCTGCGGCTGGGCGAGATGGTGCGCCCCTACATGTTCTACGAGTCAGAGGGGGTGCCCTTCGGTCGAGGTCTTGCCGCCATCGTGCTGGAGCGCCTCCTCGACATGACCATGCTGCTGGTCATGCTCGTGGGTCTCACCCTCATCGTGGAGCTGCCGCCCGGCGGTATCCAGGTCGAGGGAATCGATGTCATCGCGGCCGGGCAACGCCTCGCCGGTGGCATCGTGGCCATCGGTCTCATCTTCGGGGGAGGCCTGGTCTTGGTGGGTGAGCCTGCCCTGGCCCTGTTGGCCAAGCTGCCCATGGGTGGGAAGGTGGCCCCGTTGGCACGCAAGTTCCGGGAGGGCTTCCTCGAGCTCGCCCGCAACCCCCTACGAGCCGTCCTCCTCGGGGTGCTCAGCGCCTGCATCTGGGCCGTCACCGTGGCCGCCGTCGGCACCTGCATGGCGGCGTTCGACGGCATCCCCGTCGGGGTCGCGGAGGCGTGGTCCACCTGGACCATCACCATCAGCGGCATGACCGCCATCCCCACTCCCGGCTTCTTCGGCGCCTACGAGATCTTCTGCAGCGCCGCCCTCTGGATCTGGGGGGTCGACAGCCACGTCGCCCGCACCTTCGCCATCGTGCTTCACCTCGGTCAGTTCGGCTTCATCGTGGTGCTCGGGGGCTTCTTCCTGCTCCGAGAGGGCCTCGGACTCCGGAGCCTCGTGCGCAGCGCTCCCCCCATCGACGAGGGCGCTGGCAGCTGAGGCTCCCCGTGTACGGAAGGCGCCGGGATCGGTGGCCTGGCCGTGCACGCGCAGGCCGAAGTGGAGATGTGGCCCCGATGACCGGCCGGTGTTTCCCGAGGCCATCACCAGCTCACCCTGGTCGACCCGTTGCCCCTCGCGGACGTGCAGCTCCGAGCCGTGGCAGTAGGCCGTGCGCACACCGTGGCCGTGGTCGACGATGACGTACTTGCCGTTGACGTTGTCCTCGGTGGCCCTGACGACCTGGCCGGCGCCTGCGGCGGCGATGGGTGTGCCGGTAGGCACGGCGATGTCGACGCCCTTGTGGAACTTGCGCCGCTTCAGGGTGGGGTGATGGCGGTAGCCGAAGGGTGAGCTGACCCGGACCTCGGGGTCGACGGGCCAGCGGAGGTCGAGGGCGGTGGTCAGCGCCAGGACATCGGTGCGCACGGCCTCGGCACGTCGTGCGGCGAGGTCGGGGAGGAAGGGCTTGTACTGGTCGAAGGCATCAGCGGGACGTGCGCCGGCGGCCTTGGCGCGGGCGATGGCGCGGTCCCGCACCTCTTCGCCCAGCACCCAGGTCTCCAGGGCGACATGGGGGTCGTCGAGGTCGAGGGCATCGAGCTCGGCCAGGGCGGTGTCTCCCAGCTGCGCCTGTACGGCCGCCCGCCACGGTGTGGTCCAACCGCCGACCTCGTCGGAAGGCGGCTCCGAGAGTGCGCGATCGAGGGCCAGGGCCAGCTCGTCGCCGAGGTCGAGGCGGAAGGCGGCCAACAGATCCACCTTCTCGCCCCCGGTCGCCAGGGCCCACGCATTGGTGCCGAGGGCGCCCACGGGCGTTCGTGTCCAGGCGGCCGCCATGACAAGCACCGCGAGGGCGAGCTCGGCGAAGCCGGAGATGGGCAGCCTCATGCGAGCCAGCCCCAGACCGGCAGGCCGTGCATCCAGGCGAGCAAGCCGATTGGCACCAGGATGGCCACACGGGCGAGACCCCGGGTGGGGCGGTCGGGCGGGTCGAGGTTGACGACCGCCCGCTTCCACGCGGGCAGCCCGTAGCGGAGGACGGCGGCGATCCCCACTGAGGTCGCTGCTAGTTGGCTGGGGAGCCCGTTGGGAAGCAGGTCTTCGAGGCCCATGGCCAACGACCAGCCGCCCGCGACCAGCACGCCAGCCAGCGTCAGGGGAAGCACGATGGCCTCCAGCCCCAGGCATGCCCTCCACCTCTGCCAGGTGGGCCGGGCCCGCCGCTCGGTGAGCAGGAAGGACGCCGCCAGGACCGCCACGGCGCTCAGCTCGACGGTGAGCGCCAGCGCCGCACTGGCGATGGGCAGCGGCATCAGGGTCCAGAGGTGGAGGGCGTCCCCTTCGAGTCCGATGGTCTCGGCCACAGCCCAGAGCGGTGGGCCGAGCCAGGTGTCGGCTGCGTGCACTGCCACGCTCAGCACGGCATGGACGCGATCGTCGAGGCGATCGGCGGCGAGGTGGACCCCGAGGACCAGCAAGGCGAGCTGGCCCAGGGTGCCCAGGTGATGCGCCAGTCGACCTGCGGCACGGTCCGCCAGCACCACTGCACCCATCTCGCCTCCCACATGCCTTGCGACATGGGGAACGTAGTCGGGTTCCGAGTGCTTACAGTCTCCTCGTCCTGGACGACGGAATCAGTCCTTGACCCGGCGGCATGACTCCCGTA
>JAERSX010000099.1 GCA_016845285.1 Deltaproteobacteria bacterium
GTGTACTCCTGGCACAGCCCCACCCCCCTCGCCGAGGTGACCGAGCGGCACTCCGTGGAGCTGCGCCGCTCCTCCAGCGAGTGGCTCCTGACCGACTTCGAGCCCGGCTGGGGCGACGACGTGGACGAGGTGCTCTCCCTCCTCGCCGACATGCGAGGAGCCGCCCGGCGACGAGACGCATCGGGCTTCCTCCAGCACGCCGAGCCCGGAGAGGACACCTGCACCTCGCGGACCTGTCCCATCGTGGTGAAGGCCATCGAGGCGGGGGAGCCCCACCTCTTTGTCGAGACCATCGACATGACAGACCAGGTGGACGGCTCCCTCCGCGTCGACCAGGCCGACGACGTGGTCACGCTGACCTGGCTGCGTCGGACGACGTTCCTCGATCGGGCCGGGGTGATCGCCCTCACCGTCGACGAGGTGGACGGCCGCTGGAAGGTGGTCTCCGTCGACGCCCGTCACTTCGATCGCATGAACGACGAGATGGACGTCTGGACCGAGAACCACGGCGAGATGCTGTGGCGGACGGAGCTGAAGTCGCTGGTGGAGGTGGGCTCTCGCAAGTCCTTCTGCAGCGAGTACGACTGGTACGGCCGGTGCATCACCACCGTGCACCCCACCTATGTACACAACGTGGGCGAGCGGACCATCCGCCGGATTCGGGTCAGCAAGAACCGCTACGGGCGCCGCTTCAGCGACTCGACCCAGACCCTCTGGGGCGTCTACACCAACATCGCGCCAGACCAGACGGTCGACGACCCGGTGGACTGGTCTCCTCCCGTCCGCACCAATCCGAACGCCAAGCACACCTTCAACTTCTACCGGGTCGACTGGGTGGTGTTCGAGGACGGGGAGCGCATGGACTATGCCTCGCGGGACTACCGAGAGGAGCTGCTGGAGGGACTCACCTTCGACCTGGTCCTCGAGACCCGGCGCTCGGCGGGATCTGACCTCGAGGACTTCGAGACGCTCCAGGCCGAGGTGGAAGATCACGGCTACAGCCTCGACGAGGTCGCCCGCCTCATGACTCCCCCCGACGAGCCCACCGAGCCCTGAAATGGACGGCGCGCAGCCCGAGTGCCGAGCACGGTGAGCGCTGACCGGAGGGGAGGCCACGAGCCCCCGACAGCAGGGTGACCGTCCCCCCGGATGTGCACGCTGCCTGCCCTCGGCACGGTGATACCGTGCCCTTCGCAACCGGAGTCGTCCCGTGCCCACCTCCAGACGTGACTTCCTGCAGGGAACCGCCGGCCGCGCCACGGTGGCAGCAGGTCTGCTGCGCCCCGCCACCGCGCGGGCCGAGTCCGACCGGCTCTTCTCCTTCGCGCGCGAGCAGCGCCGCCGGCAGCGCATCGTTCGTCAGGAGGCCCTCGGGCTCTCCCAGCGTCCACTGGCCAAGCTGTCAGAGGGCATGCGCGACCGAATGGACGCCATCGTGGCTGGCATGGCGTCCTTCACGACCCTGCGGGCGGTGCAGGAGATCTCCCTGCACGACCAGGCGCACCCCGCAGTCCAGGAGCTCCTCGAGGACGCGGCCACGGAGGTGGGTGGGGCCATGGTGGCCAGCCACGAGCTGCTCGAGGGCTGGCTGGCGAGCGAAGATCCCGACCGGGAGGACAAGCTCCGAGCCGCCCTCGGAACCATCCGAGGCACGCTGGATTCCTGGCCCGTGCCCCCGGCACGCCAGCACCAGCTCATGGGCCGACTGCTCCGCCTGGAGCGCGCACGTGGGCCCAAGGCCCTGGAGCGCCAGGTCCGCCGGCTCGCGCGTCGCCTGGGTCGGGTGCGGGCCCTCGTGCCCGAGCTCGAGGCCCGCGGCGAGGTGGGAAGCCCCGTCGAGGACCCCGCAGCCATGGCCGAGATCGAGGCGGGCCAGGCGACCTGGCGAGGCCTCGGCCTCCCGAGCGGAGGAGCACGAGCACGCCGGACGGGCACCGGAGCCACCGCCCTGGGCATCATCATCCTGGTCCTCGGCGTCGTGGTCGGTGGCGTGTTGGTCCTCACGGGGCTGTGCCTCGTGGTCTGTGGCGCCCCCGCAGGCTTGCTCGTCATGCTCCTCGGCCTCGCCATCGTGGCGGGTGCTGTGTACGCCTACATCGCCCTGTCCAAGGCCGACGATGGGGAAGCCTCGGGGGAGGCGGATGGGGCGAGCTCGGACGAGGTGGCCCGCGCGGCCGGCATCGCTCATCCCTAGCCCCTCGCCACCCATCGCGTGCGGGTCGACGCCGGGGCGAGCTGGTTGGCCACCGGCCTCCGCCGAGACCGCGAGAGCTGCCTGAGCGTGAGCGCGCGTGGCGTGGCCCGGGTCGACGGCCTCGCGCCCAGCTCCCCAGACGGACACCCTCTGGCCGCCGGACCCGGCGCCCTGGTTCCCGAGGCTCCCCTCGGCGCCTTGGTGGGTCGCATCGGCACGGAGCGCTTCTTCCTCGGCGCAGAGGCTCGGGTGCCCGAGGGGCCCGCCGGTGAGCTGCTGCTGGCCGTCAACCACCGCGAAGCACCCCGCGGTCAGGGCCTCGGCAGCATCGAGGTGGACATCGCCACCTACTCCCTCGGCCTGGGCTGAGGCTCCCCGAGCACCCGCGACACCTGCGGAGCAGCACCGAGATGAGCGACTGGCGTGCCCAGCTGGCCCAGCGGACCCGACTCCTGGCCGAGGTCCAGGAGATCCTCGTCGAGGTGCTCGTGGTGGACCGGGAGCCCGACGAGATCGACCCGGACGCTCCCCTCTTCGGAACCGGGCTGGGCCTCGACTC
The DNA here is from genome assembly GCA_016845285.1 of Deltaproteobacteria bacterium. GTDB lineage: Bacteria > Myxococcota_A > UBA796 > UBA796 > UBA2385 > BH17. The sequence continues at coordinate 2,754 of JAERSX010000099.1, forward strand.
CATCGACGCCCTCGACCTCGTGGTGCGCCTCGAGACCCGCTTCGGCATCGAGGAACTCGTGGCCGAGCGCGGCACCCTGGAGGGCACCCAGGCCCTGCGCACCCTCAACACCCTGCTGGACCGCCTCGTGGCGATGGGGGTGGAGGCATGAGCCCGGTCTCCTCCGGTCGCGACGCGGACCTCGGCCTGATCCGCACCCTTCGAAGCACCGCCGTGGCCTTCCACCGGAGCCGAGTGGCGGTGCTGAAGGTCGGCGGCGAGGCGGCCTGGGATCTCCTCGACCGGGTGCTCCCCTGCGAGCTCTACCTCCGCGAGGGGCAGCTCCTGCCCACCCTCCTCCTCCACGACGACGGCACCATCGCCGCGGACCTCACCGTGGGTGCCGACGCCGAGGACTTCTGGCTGCTGGTGGAGGGCATGACCGCCGAGGAGGTCCTCGCGCGCCTCGACGAGGCCCGAGAGCCCGACGAAGACATCGTCCTCATCGATCTCTCCGAGCAGCTCAGCGCCGTGGGTGTCGAGGGCCCCTACGCCTGGCGCGCCCTCGAGGCAGCCGGCCACACCGGCGCGAGCCGGCTGCCCTTCCTGAGCTTCCAGGAGCTGGAGGGCGGGCTCTGGACCGGTCGCACCGGCCGCTCTGGCGAATACGGCTACCTCTTGCTGGTGCCCACCAGCGAGGTCTCCGAGATCCTGGCGAGCCTCGATGGCCTGCTCCTGGCCGGTCCGGCCGAGCTGGCCCACTGCACCGTGGAGGCCTTCGGCTTCGACGTGCACCACCCCCTCTGCACGGGCCTCGACCCCCTCAGCCTGCAGCTCCAGTGGCGACTCTGCAGACAGAAGGGGCACGTCCGAGGCATGGAGGCCCTGGCGGCTCGCCGCCGCCTGCCCGAGGCCCAGAGGCAGCGGACCGTTGGTCTGAGAGGACCAGCCGGCATGAGCCCAGGCGAGGTGCTGCTCCTGGACGGCGAGGCCGCCGGGCGCGTGCTCTCTGCCGTGCCTTGGCTGGGCCCAGGCGGCGGCAGCATCGGGGTGGGCCTGCTGCCCCTGCCCTGCGCCCACCCGGGCCTCGACGCGCTCTCCGTGGCCACGGGCCCGGTGCGCAG
>JAERSX010000100.1 GCA_016845285.1 Deltaproteobacteria bacterium
GTTGCGCCGAAGACCGTTGCGCCGAAGAAGGCCGCGCCGAAGAAGGCTGCGCCGAAGAAGGCTGCGCCGGCACCGCAGGCGGCTGCAGGCGAGGCTCAGGGCTTCTCGGTCACCGTCTCTGTAGACGGCTCGACCCGCGAATACCTGCTTGTGTCGTCCGACATCGCCACCGCCGCTTCCCGCGCCGTGTCGTTGATGTCCGCTCGCCATCCGGGCTCCAACATCGTGGCTGTTCGCCACCTCGGTGCCGCCATCGACTGAGACCTCGGGGTCCTCACTCTTCGCGCCCCCGTTGCCCGCGCTGGTCCGACCAGCTGCTGGCGCGGGGGCGCTGTCGTGAGATCGTGTGCGGGGCCCCCGGAAGGGCACGGCGCTGGTTAGGGCGGCGCATGCCCATCGAGATCTCTTCGCTCTTGCCCACCGACACCGCTGCTGCGACAGCGAGTGCCGTCACGCCAACCACAGCATCCCTGCAGGGATCGCGCATCCTCGGGATAGCGACGCAGGTCCGTCGCCTCGTCGCGGAAGGTCGTGAAATCTGCAACCTCACGGTCGGTGACTTCCGCCCAGGAGAGTTCGGGATCCCCGATGTGTTGGCCGAAGGCATCGTCTCGGCAGTACGGGGTGGGCACACGAACTACCCTCCCGCCGATGGTCTCCCCGAGCTCAAGTCGGCCATCGCCGATTTCTACGCCGACGAGCTCGGGCTGTCGTACTCCCCGGGCTCTGTCTGTGTGGGCAGTGGGGCTCGCCCGCCCATCTATGCGTCCTGGCGCATGTTCGTGTCGCCGGGTGACCGGACCATGAGCTGTCTGCCGGCATGGAATGTCGGCTACTACGCACATCTCGCCGGGTCTCGGCACACCTTCCTCGAGACCAGCGCAGAGACGAACTTTTTCCCGACGGTCGAGCAGGTGGCCCAGGCGCTGCCCGGTACGCGCTTGTTCGTGCTCAACAGCCCTCTGAATCCAACCGGCACCATGATCGACGACACTGTACTGGCGGGCATCGCTCAGGCCATCGTCGACCACAACCGCACCGCCGACCGACCCACCATGTTGCTCTTCGACCAGGTGTATTGGATGCTCACCGCTGGAAGCAACGTACACCGAAGTCCCGTCTCGTTGGTCCCGGAGGTGGCGCCTTATGTGATCCATGTGGACGCAGTCAGCAAGGCGTTTGCCGGCACTGGTCTGCGTGTGGGTTGGGGAGTGTTGCCCGAGTACCTCCAACCCAAGATGAAGGCGCTGGTGGGACACATGGGCAGCTGGGCACCCCGCCCGGCGCAGCAGGCCACGGCGGCGTTCCTCCGCGATCGTGGTGCAGTCGCCGCATACATGGACGACATTCGCGGAGCGGTCGCAGCGCGACTCGACCGGTTCTTTGACGGCATCATGGGCATGCGCGAGCGCGGTCTTCCGGTGGACGCCATCCGTCCCCAGGGCGCCATCTACATGAGCCTTCGTTTTGAGCTGGTGGGGCGTGGTTTCGACGACAACGAGGCGATTCGTGCCTGGCTTCTCGAGGAAGCGGGCGTGGCGATTGTGCCGTTCCAGGCTTTCGATCTTCAGGCAGAGTCGGGCTGGTTCCGTCTCAGCGTTGGGGCGGTGAGTGTGGCGGAGATCGACCAAGCGCTCCAGCGTGTCGAGGATGCGCTCCGACGACTTCACCTCGTCAAGGCCGATGCTGGCGCATAGGCTCTGGTCCCCTCCTGCCTCATCCAGCACCGACGTCACGGATTCAAGGAAGCCTCATGCCCAGCCAGTCCGATTTCGACGATGATCGTTCCTTCCGGCTCGCGGTCGAGCAGACCCTCGCAGACCTGCTCGACGCGCTGGACGGACTCGACTCGGACGACTTCGAGACCCGCCAGACTGCCGGCAGTCTCATCGCGACCTTCGAAGACGATGGGTCGGTCTTCATGCTCTCCCAGCAGACGCCCACCCACGAGCTGTGGCTGTCTGCCAACTACACCGCCTGGCACTTCAAGCATCACGGTGGCTCTTGGGTCGAGCGAGACACCGCCGAGCCCATGAGCCAGGTGCTGAGCCAGCTGTTCAGCGAGAAGCTGGACGAGACGATCGCTCTGGCGTGCTGAAGCTGGCACACTCGTCGGTGTACCCCCCACGCAGGCAGGGCCGTGGCTGAGCTCCCATCGCTGCTGCGTCTCCCCGACCGCTTCGAGGGGCGTGAGCTGCTGGGCGAAGGGGGCGCGGGTGTGGTGGTGCTTGCGCTCGATCGGCTGCATGACGAGCTGGTCGCCATCAAGGTGGTCCACGCCAACCTCGCGGTCCATGCGCGCTTCCGCGCCCGGTTCGCCCGTGAGGTGACGCTCTCCTCGCAGGTGGTCCACCCCCACGTGGTGCCGGTCAGGGACATCGGTCGCCTGGCCGACGGTCGTCCCTTCGTCGTCTTGGCCTACGCTGACCGCGGGAGCTTCGAGAGCCTGCTCGCCGAAGCGCCTCCTCTGCAGGAGGCCTTGCGCATCGTCGACCAGGTGTTGGATGCCCTTGGGGCGCTACACGCACGTGGCCTGCTCCATCAGGACCTCAAGCCGGCCAATGTGCTTCTCGCCACGGGCCCCGATGGCGCCGCCCACGCCTGGGTGGCAGATCTTGGGGTGGCTGGCGATCGGACCGAGCTCGCGATGAACCGCAAGGGGATCTCGGGAACGCCCACGTGGATGGCCCCGGAGCAGCTCAGCGGGCAGGGTCAGGAGCTTGGCCCGTGGACCGATCTCTACCCCGTGGGGCTGATGCTCTACGAGATGCTCGGGGGGGCCCTCGATCGGAACCGGGTGGGCAGTCGGTTGGGGCACGGAAAATTGCCGCCCCTGGCGCTGCCACCAGGCGTTCCCGAGGCCCTCGTTCAAGTGGTGGCCAACCTGGTGCAGCCGGACCCCCGGCAGCGCTACGACCGGGCGGCCGATGTTCGGATGGCCCTGCGGAGCGCGGCACGGGGCCTCGAGGCTGACCTTCACGCGCGCATCGCAGCAGCGCGCCAGCGGCGCAGCACCACCATCTTTCCTGACA
>JAERSX010000101.1 GCA_016845285.1 Deltaproteobacteria bacterium
CCCTGGCCCTGCTTGCCGCCTCTCCTCCGTCTACGCTTGCCGCTCCGGGACGGAGGCGCATCAGGATCACGCCCTTCCTCACGAGCCTTCGCGCGAGCCTGGAGCTCGGCGATGGCGTCTGCAATGCGCGGATCCGCCTCCGGGGCATCCTCAGCGGCCTCCCTGATCTCGTTCTGCAGGGCCCAGAGATCGACCTCCTTCGACTTGCGCTTGAAGCGCCCCGTGAGCGGGCTCTCCGGCTCGAGCTCCGCCCGCTCGTAGAGATCCCAGATCTCCTCACCGTAGCGGGTCCTGCGGAGCTCGGGGGCGTAGCGGGCCAGGTAGGCCGAGAGGTTGCGGGCGTCGCGCTTGAACAAGCGCTCGGCGTTGCGGTTCATGGCGGGGTCCACCGCCTGGGGCAGGTCGATGATCACCGGCCCATCGGCTGCGAGGAGCACGTTGTACTCGGACAGATCGCCGTGCACCACTCCGCAGCAGAGCATGCGTACGGTGTACCGCACGATCAGCTCGTGCACGCGGCGGGCCTCATCGCCGGTCATGCGCGCGTCCCACAGCCTGGGTGCAGGCTCTCCGTTGGCTCCCTTGACGAGCTCCATGACGAGCACGCCCTCGTGGAAGGCGTACGGCTCGGGCACGCGCACGTCGGCAGCGACCAGTCGGTAGAGCGTGTCGACCTCGGCGGTCTGCCAGGCCGCTTCCTTCTGGGCCTTGCCATACCGGCTGCCCTTCTTGAGCGCCCGGGCATCGCGGCTCCGCCGGGTACCGCGCCCCTCGGTGTAGTCGGCGCGCTGGCGGAAGCTACGCTTGCTCGCTTCCTTGTAGACCTTGGCCACCCGCACGTCGCCGGCGGTCTCCACCAGGTAGACGTCGGCCTCCTTGCCGCTCTGGAGCGGCCGGATCACCTCGTCGATCAACCCCTCGTCCACCAAGGGCTGCAGCGCCGTCGGAACGCGCATGGAGTGGGAAGATCCTCCTGGGTGAGGTGGAAGTGTCCGTCAGAACAGCCGTCAGGACAAGGCGGAAGCGTCTCCGCCAGAGAGCAGCGCCCGATCACTTGCCAGGCCCGCACGCCGCACCGCATGGTAGCCCGCCATGCCGTGAACGCCACCGCCGGGAGGCGTGCTGGCAGAACAAAGGAACAAGCGCGGGTTGGGCGTGGCGTAGGGATTGAGCTGCGGACGCGGCCGCGTGAAGAGCTGCGTGAGCAGCGGCGCGCCACCGTTGACATCGCCCCCCACATAGTTGGGGTTGTCGTCCTCGAGCTGACCGGTGTGGCGGAGGTGCCGGGCGAGCACCACGTCTCGGAAGCCCGGCGCGTACCGCTCCAGCTGGTCCTCGATGACCGCCTGCATGTCCCGTGTGGAGCCGTGTGGCACGTGGCAGTAGATCCAGGCGGTGTGTTGCCCTGCCGGCGCCCGCGTGGGGTCGAAGAGGCTCGGCTGCACCAGGATGCAGTACGGGCGCTCCGGGTGCTCTCCACGCCAGGTCTGGGCCTCACTCCGCACGATCTCTTCGGTGCTTCCACCCAGGTGGACGGTGGCCGCACGCGCGACGGCTGGGTCTCGCCACGGAAGCGGCGCTGAGAGCGCGTAGTCGATCTTGAACAAGCCGGGGCCGTAGCGGTAGCGCTGGAGCGCCCGCGCGTAGCGGGCGGGCAGGGAATCACCTGCGATGCGACACATGGCACGAGGGCCCGTGTCGAAGAAGATGGGGCCGTTGGTCTCGACCTCGTCGAGGTGGACGATGGGCGTGCCGACCCGCACGGTGCCGCCGAGCTCCTCGAAGTGGGCGACGAGCGCGTCAGCCAGGGACTGTGCTCCCCCTCTTGGAATCGGCCAGCCCACGGCATGTCCGGCCAGTCCCAACATCAGGCCGATGGCGCCCGACGCGGGCTGGTCGAGATCGATCACCCCGTGGGCGGCGATGCCGGTGAAGAGAGCGCGCCCGGGCTCATCGGCGAAGAGCCGGCGTCCCAGACCCGTGCCCGAGCGCAGCGCGAGCAGACCAAAGCGGGCGAGCAGCAAGGGGTGACGTGGCAACCCAAGGGGCGCCATGGCATCGCCCAGGAGCCGGTCCCAGCCCGCCACGAAGGGAGCCGTGGTGCGCACCCAGCGCTCGCCATCGCTCCCCAGGGCGGCACCAGTAGCCGTGGCGGTCGCTTCGAGGAACACGGTGGAGTCGTCCGCCAGCGGGTGAGCCAGCGGTGCCTCCGGCCTGATCCAGCTCAGGCCGTGGTCCGCCAGAGGCAAGCTGCTCAGAAAGGGCGCACTGACCGCCATGGGATGGACCGCAGAGCACACATCGTGGCGGAAGCCGGGAAGGGTCAGCTCAGCGGTGCGGAGCCCCCCGCCCACGGTCGACGCGGCTTCGTAGAGCACCACCCGAAGCCCGCCCTGAGCGAGCGCGATCGCCGCGCAGAGGCCGTTGGGACCGGAGCCGATGACGGCCGCATCGAAGGGGCTGCTCACGCGCCCACGCTAACGGCTCGGTGTGGTCGCGGCGGCCCTCGCCGAGCTGCGACTACTCCTCCACCACGGCCATCACCATGTCTGCGATCTGGGCGTGACCGGTGGGGTTGGGGTGGGTGCAGGTCAGGTCGAACCACAGCTCTGCATCAGCCCCGCGGTAGCACCTGCCGTCTGGGTCGTCGTAGTTGTAGCCGTGGCCGCAGAAGCTCTCGAGGAGGAAGAGCATGTCCGTGCCGGTGTCGGTGGCCATGGACATGTACTCCTCGGTCGACCAGATCACCATCTCCTCCAGGGCAGGATCGGTGACGGCCTCGCCGAAGCCGGCGAGCCCGGCCACCGGGCAGGCCGTCACATCGCCAGTGGCGTCGGTGAACTCGTAGAGGTTGGTGAAGACCACGTACACCCCGTTCTCGAACTGGCCGGGCTCGGTGATCCACTCGAGGGTCTCCCGCAGCAAGCCCGTGAACTCCTCGGTCTGCGACCACAGCTCGTCGTGGCTCTTCCCTTCGATGAAGCCCTTGGTCAGGCTCGCCAGATCGTTGCCTCCCACGGTCATGACCACCAGCGTGACCTCGTCCCGGCTGTCGATGGGGAAGCAGTCGAGCACCTGGTCACCGTCCTGCATCAGGTCGTCGGTGCGGGCACCCCACTCGGCACAGTGGGCGAAGTCGCCAGACTCCATGGAGTAGCTGGTGCCCTCGAAGAGGTTGATGCCCTGCCAGAGCCAGTCGGGCTCGTCCAACCCGAACCGGCCTGCCAGCTCGCCCGCCAGGATGTTCCGGTACATCTCTCCGTCAGCGGTAGGTGGGGTGCCCACGGTGACCGAGTCGCCCAGGAAGACCACCCGCTCGACGTCGGCGATGTCCTGGTGGTCGGTGCCAGCACAGTGGGTGCCGATGACTGGTGAGAACTGATCGTAGTTCGGGCCGGGCTCGGCTTCGGGATCGTCGCTCATGATCTCCTCGAAGCAGAGCTCGAAGTCGCTGAGACCACTCTCTTCGGTCTCGTCCTCGGTCTCCTCTTCGTGCTCCTCTTCGTGCTCCTCTTCGTCAGGGGTCTCGTCCTCTTCCTCGACAGGCGCTTCGTCTTCGGCCTCCTCGACGGGCTCCTCGTCGGAGACATCGTCCGAGACAGCCTCGTCGACAGACGGCGCTGAGGGGGCCTGCACCTGGCAGGCGGTGAGCAGCAAGGGCCACAGGGCAAGGCGAAGGCGGGACATGGGACGACTCCAGCCCTGAAGGGTAACAATGTGTATACCAAACTTCAATACATGGTGTTTACCCCGCGGAGTGGCAGCCCCAGCTCCCCGCCTCTACAAGGAGCCAGTGAACGAGTCCGACACGCTCCCGCGCCCACAG
>JAERSX010000102.1 GCA_016845285.1 Deltaproteobacteria bacterium
GCGTGTGGGGGGATGCAGCGCGCCCACACCCTCGTTGATGTTGCGGCCGTTGGGCGCGCAGCCACGCTCGGTCACCTTGGCGCCGAGCGCGCGCAAGACACCGGGTGCCCAAGACGCGCCCGCCCCGTGTGCTGCGTCGAGGAGCACGTGTACACCGCGCAGATCGAGGTCGCGGAAGGCTGCGTTCCATGGGTTGGACGGCGCCATCTGGTCGTCGATGCTGCCTCCGGGCCGGCCGGCAGCACGGCCGAAGCGGGCCTCCAGCGCAGCCTGGTCCTGAAGCTTCCCGCCCCCCGGACCCATGATCTTGACCCCGTTGTCAGGCCAGGGGTTGTGGCTCGCGGTGACCATGACCCCGGCCGCTGCTCCTTGGTCGGACACTGCGAGCGACAGCGCGCCGGTGGGGTAGACCTCCAGGTCGACCACCTGTGCACCCCCAGCTACCAGGCCGCCCACCAGCGCTGTGGTGAGCAGCGGGCCGCTCTCCCGTGTGTCGCGGGCCACCAGCACTCGGCGACCGTGGCTTCCCTCACAGACGTGCTCTCCGAGGGCGAGACCGATGGTCTGCATCCCTTCCACGTCGAGGGGCCATGTGCCTGCGGGGCCCCGCACGCCGTCTGTACCGAAGCGAATGGGGCGCCCGCTCATTGCGCGCGCTCCAGCACGAAGCGGGAGGGACCCAAGGCCTTGACCTCGATGGAGTCGGAGCCGGGAAAGGTGATCTGCACGTCGTCTTCTCCGGGGGTGTAGTCCACCACGATGCGTCGCTGATCCTGCACCGATGCTGGTACGCGCACGATGACCGAGACCTGGTCTTGCGGGATGCCTCCGAGCTCCAGGACCGGCCCGGTCAGGGTCACGGCGGTGCTGGCCAGGTTGGCGATCCAGCCTGCCTCGCTCACCACCACCGGCACCTCGTCGAACTCACGTGTGCTCATGATGGCGTCCACTTGGACCTGCACCTCCACCGTGCGCAGGTTCACCGGCCGCACGGTCTTCTCCTTGATGGCCAACGGGACCTCGCTCACACGGGTCTCCTGGGCGCCGGAGATGTCGATGATGTCCGTGGGAACCTCGCTGATGCCGCGAACCAGTGAGGTGGGCCCGCGGATCTCCACGGTCTCCGGCTCGGCGCGCACCGTGTGGCGCTGGTAGCCCTCGGCGGGCTCCCCCATGACCAGGGGCTTGATGCGCACCCGTCGCGTCAGGGGAGCTTCCAGCTCGATGTCGAGGGCTGGTGGGTTGAGCTGCACGAGGGTGAGCCCCTGCGACAGCCCGGCCAGCTCACGCGACACCAGGTCCACGGCGTGCGTGCCCGGCTCGGAATCGCTGAGATCGACATGCAGCTTCAGGCGCGAGCGGTCGACACCGCGCACCCGACCCTGGGGTCCGCTGACGGTGACCACCACCGTCTTGGGGAGGGCGTCTACGCTCACCAGATCCTGGGGAAGGGACCAGTCGATCTTGGCGCGGGTGCGTCGCTCGATGACCTGACCGGACTGGACCCAGGCCCACACCGAGATGGCCAGCAACAGCGAGCTCACCTTGAGCCAGACGTTGCGCGTGAGCAGCCGCACTGTCCGGCGACGCCATCGCCCGCTCTTGTTCGCCTTGCTCATGAGCGCCACGGCATCAGTGTACGGGGGGCGCGCGTGGCGTCCTTCTGGAAGATGTCGACCAGCTTCTCGCGGAGCTCGTCGGCGTCGGCGCAGGGAGAGACCTGGCCGGCTCCCACCAGGCTGACGGTGCCCCGCTCTTCGCTGATGACGATGCAGATGGCGTCGGTCTCTTCAGTCAGGCCGATGGCTGCCCGGTGGCGGGTGCCGAAGAACCGGCTGACCTCTTTGGACTGGGTCAGCGGGAGGAAGGCCTGGGCTGCACTCAGGCGCCCCTTCTGGATGACCACGGCACCATCATGCATGGGGCTGGTGTGGTGGAAGATGCTGAGCAACAGCCCGTGCGAGACCACACCGTCGACGCTGGCCGCGGCCTCGATGTACTCGCTGAGGTCGGCGTTGCGCTCGATGGCGACCAGGGCGCCGATTCGTCGTGAGGCGAGGTTGAAGCTGGCCTTCACCAACTCTTCGAGCATGGGAAGCTCGGCGCTCACCCGGGTGGTGGGGAAGAGCTGGCCGGCGCGTGCCAGCGCCCGTCGGATGTCCTGCTGGAACAGGATGATGACGGCGAGCACGATGTAGACGGTCAGCGTGTCCAGCAGCCAGTTGATGGCTGTGAGGCCCAGGAGCTCGGACAGGAAGAAGAGCAGGAGCAAGAGCAGCAGGCCGACGAGGGCCTGGAAGGCGCGTGTGCCCCGCAGCAGCAACAACACCCGGTAGGTGATGAACGCCAGGATCGCGATGTCTACGACATCGGTCCAGCGGATCGTCTCCCACAGCCAGAGGTACATGCCGCTCCATCAGCTCCCGTCAGCCGCGATGGCCGCCAGCATGTCCAGCAGGTGCCGGTGCGCTGCGACATCGTGGACGCGGAAGACGCGTGCTCCACGATGGTACGCGGCGGCGGCGGCGGCCAGGCTTCCCACCAGCCGATCATCGGCGTCCGGCAGCCCCAGGGTGTGGCCGATGAAGGACTTGCGGGAGGCGCCGATCAGCACGGGCAGACCGGTGTCGACGAGGGTGTGCAGGCCTGCGATGAGCGCTCGACTCTGGGCGGCGGTCTTGGCAAAGCCGATGCCTGGATCGAGGGCGACCTCCGGACTGCGGGCGCGCACGGCCCGATCGAGGAGCAGGTCTCGGACCTCGATGCACAGGTCGTCGTAGCTAGTGAGTCGACCCATGGTCTGTGGAGTTCCGCGGCTGTGCATCACCACCGTGAGCGCGAAGTCGCCTGAGGCCAGCGCCATGTCGGCCTCCTCGAGGCCGCGCACGTCGTTGAGGATGGAGGCTCCTGCCGCTGCCGCTCGACGGGCCACCACGGCCTTGCTCGTGTCGATGCTGATCACTGCGCGATGGGCCAGCGCCTCGATGAGCGGTGCGACCCGACGCCACTCTTCCTCGGCGGCCACGGACGGGGCACCGGGCCGGGTGGACTCACCACCGATGTCCAACCAGTCGGCTCCAGCCTCGATCATCGCCTCGCCGCGGGCCACGAGATCGGGCCAGCGCCCCCCATCGTAGAAGGAGTCCGGGGTGGCATTCAGGATGCCCATGATCACGGGGTGATCGGGCCAGATTGAGGGCACGCGTCGACCTGGGAGGTTCAGGCGGTGGCGGGGTCGGGCACCGGGTACACGGGGTTGAGTCCGGCGACCACCTCTTCGAA
>JAERSX010000103.1 GCA_016845285.1 Deltaproteobacteria bacterium
CGTACCGGTCCCCCGAGATCGGCGCGCGGGCCCCGGACGGGCTGCAGTCCATGGCCGATGTCAACGCGCTGGGGGCCACCCGGGACGCCCTGTGCAGCTGGGCCGACGACCCCGACCTGACAGAGATCGTCAGCCAGGCCACGGCCGCGGACCCCTCGGCGCGCTACGCCGACGCCACGGCCCTGGCCGAGGCCCTCGACCGATGGCTCGCCAACCGGTGGCTCGACACCTGAGGCACCAGGCCAGCGCGAACACCAGCTTGGAGGCCGGCCCTTGGTAGCCTGCAGAGGCACTCCCGCTGAGCGTCCGTGTCCCGCGTCTACGACTCCCTGGTGGGCTTCGCCCGCTTCGTGATCCGCCGCTTCTTCCGCAAGGTCGAGGTCACGGGCCTGGAGTACCTGCCCCAGGACGGCGGCGGCATCCTGGTGAGCTGGCACCCCAACGGGCTCATCGACCCGGTCTTGATCCTGGCCCACTTCCCGCGGCAGGTCATCTTCGGCGCACGCCACGGCCTGTTCCGCTGGCCGGTGCTCGGACAGCTCATGAAGGCGGCCGGCACGGTGCCCATCTACCGGGCCATCGACGCCAGCAGCCTCGATCCGGAGGCCCGCCGGGCCGCCAACACCAGCAGCCTGGACGCCCTGGCCAACCAGGTGGCCCTGGGCTCCTTTTCGTGTCTGTTCCCGGAAGGCGACAGCCACGACTCGCCCCATCTCCTCGAGCTCAAGAGCGGGGCTGCGCGCTTCTACTACCGGGCCCGCCAGCTGGGGGCAGGCAGCGAGGAGAACCCGGTGATCATCCCGGTGGGGCTCCACTACGACAACAAGAAGGCCTTCCGCAGCAACGCCCTGGTGGCCTTTCATCCACCCCTGGCCCTCGATGAGTTCCTGGAGCGGGTTCCCGACGAGGACACCGAGCCCCCCGAGGCCTTCCGCGAGCGGGTGAGCCGGCTCACCGCCGAGATCGACCGCACCCTGCGCGAGGTGGTGCACGCCACCGAGAGCTGGGAGATCCACCACCTCATGCACCGGGTGCGCAAGCTCGCGCGCTCCGAGCGGGCCGCCCGGGCCGGCGCCAGCCTGAGCAAGCCCGACATCGCCGAGCGCACGTTGGCCTTCTCGCGCGTCTGGGCCGGCTACTACACCCGGCTGGAGAGCCACCCCGAGGCCGTCGCCCACCTTCGCACCAAGGTGGCCACCTACAACGATGAGATGCGGGCGCTCGGCGTCGAAGATCACGAGCTCGACGACCCGCCCTCGCTGGTCAACGGCTGGTTGATCGGGCTGCTGCTCCTGCAGGTGGTGCTGGTCTTCCTGGTGCTGCCGCCGGTCATCCTGGTGGGCGCGCTGGTGAACGGCCCCCCGGCGCTGGTGCTCTGGGCGCTGAGCAAGGTGGCGAGCAAGCGAAAGAAGGACGAGGCCACCGTCAAGGTGTTCGTGGGCATGGTGGCCTTCCCCACGGCATGGGTGAGCGTGGGCGTGCTCGCCGCCCTGGCTCACGAGGCCGTCGTCGAGGCCTGGCCCATGGTGCCGGACACGCCCATCGCCGTCTTCCTCGCCGCCTCCGGCCTGAGCCTCCTCGGCGGCATGCTCTCGCTCCGCTACCTGCACGTGGTCCGCGAGACCGCCCACGCCGTGCGGGTTCGCCTCACCCGTGCCCGTGCCCGGGTGACCATCGCCCGGCTGCGTGTGGAGCGCTCCGAGCTCTACAACCAGGTCGTGGCCCTGGTGGGCGAGCTGGACCTGCCGGGGGCCGTGCGGGCAGACGGCACGGTGGTGCCCGAGGACGATCCAGAGGCCGTGTTCATCTGAAGGCAGCCCATCAGGGCGGCCACAGATCTGGCCCCCGATTCGCCGCACACCACCCCGAGAGGGTACGTGAGTAGCGCAGGTACAGACGACTACATGAGTTTCCAGGTCCAGCGACCCGACACCCTCCCCGGCGCCGCCCTCGACGCGTTGCTGGCATCGGGCTGGTACCGCATGCGTCAGACCATGTTCACCTGTCGCTACCTGCTCGGCTCCCACGGGCTGCACACCGCCATCTGGACCCGCCTCCCCCTCGCCCGTCACACGTTCCGATCCAGCCTGCGCAAGCACATGCGCAAGGTGGAGCGGAACTACCGGGTGCGGGTGCGCCCCTTCGAGCTGACCGCCGAGCACGAGGAGCTCTACACCCGGTACCGGGCACACGTGGGCGGCGAGCGCTCCGACAGCCTGGCCGGGGTGCTCTACGACGAGGGCGAGTCGTCGGACCGCTTCGACTCCTGGGAGGTCGTCATCGAAGACAAGCTGGGCCACACGGTGGCCTACAGCGTCTTCGACCGGGGTCAATTCGCGCTGCAGAGCATCCTCGGCGTCTACGACCCAGACTACGTGCGCGACAGCCTGGGCTTCGCCACCCTGCTCTTCGAGGTGCGGTGGGGACAGCGCGAGGGGCTGCGCCATCACTACTCCGGCTACGTGGTCCCCGGTGTCTCCGCCTTCGACTACAAGACCCGCGTGGGTGAGCTCGAGGCCTGGAATCCCGACACGGGCATCTGGCGTCCACTGGTCACCCGCGACCCCACCACCCTGCCGGCCCAGCGCATGCAGAGCAGCCTGCGGGAGCTGGTCGATCGCCTCGCAGATCACGGCGTGAGCGCGCAGCTGCGCTGCCACCCTCCCTACCGCCTGGTGCAGGCCCAGCGGCTGCTCGACTGGTCGGTGGGCCTGCCCCTGGTGGTCGACTGCGGAGCCCTCCGGGGCCGCCGACAGCGGGTGATCGTGACCCACGATCCCGTCCAGGGGCGCTACCAGATCGATGCCTGTCGCCCCAACCGCGACCTCTCCGAGCTCCTCGCTGGCGACTCGGTGCCCAAGCAGGGACCGCCGCCCGAGTGGCGTCTGCTGGTGCGGGTGCGGCGCCTGGGTGAGCTGGCTTCGGTCGACGAGACGGCTGCCCGGGTGATCGAACACATCCGAACCTGAGGGCGGCCTGGCGCACCCATGGCGCCGCCGGTCAGCTCCCGCGACTCACACCCAGATCACGCCGCAGGCCACGGGCCACCTGCCGGGAGACCTGGATGGGCGGCCCCGCATCGAGATGGGCGATGTAGCCACCCGCCTCGGTGGGCTCGAGCAGGCTGACGTGGTCGAGGTTGACCAGGGCGCGCCGGTGGACCCGCAGAAAGGGCGGCTGTGGCAGACGTTCCTCGAGGGCACGCACGGTCCAGTCCACGAACAGGCGCTCTCCGGGCAGGTGCACGGCCAGGAGCGAGCCGTCGAAGATGGCGGAGCGCACCGTCCCCGGATCGACCAAGCGGATCCCCTTGCGCGTGGGAAGGGCCAGGCGATGGGTGCTCGGATCGGGCACCGTCCCCCGCCGCTCTCGCACCCGGGCCAGGGCGGTCTCCAGGCGAGGACCGTCCACGGGCTTGAGCAGGTAGTCGGCCGCCCCCACCCCGAAGGCCGCCACCGCGTGCTCGGGGTGAGCGGTCACGAAGACCACCGTGATGGCGTCCGGGTCCATGAGCTCGCTGGCCTGGATCCCGGTGAGGCCCGGCATCTGGATGTCGAGGAACACGAGATCGACGGGCTCTTCGCGCAGCAACAGCAAGGCCTGGGCGGCGTCGCTGGCCTCGCCGACCACGGTGACGCCGTCACACTCCGACAGCAGCCGGAGCATGCGCCGGCGGGCGAGGAGCTCGTCGTCGACGACCAGCACGCGCAAGGGGGTCATGTCTGCTCCAGGGGCAGGCGGAGCACCGTCTCGGTCCGGGAACCGTCGAGGGCACGATGGGACAAGGTGGCGGCCTCGCCGAAGCGGAGGGCCAGGCGGCGACGCACGGTGGGGATGCCGTGGCCACCCTCGCGTGGCCCGGTCCAGGCGCCCGGGTTGACGAGCGTCAGGGTGAGCATGTCGGCCTCGGAGGCCACGGTGAGCACGACCTCACCGTCATGACCGGCCGCTGGACCATGGGTCATGGCGTTCTCGATGAGCGGCAAGCACAGCAGCGGCGGCACGGCCAGCTCGGGCACCTCGCCTTCCTGGCGGAAGCGAAAGCGCTCGGGATCGCGCACCTGGTACAGGGCGGCCACGTCGCCGCACAGCGCCAGCTCGCGCTCCAGGCTCCAGGCGTCGGCCTGCAGGGCCCCCAGCATGGTGCGCAAGATGCCGGCGAGGCGCACGATGGCCGCCTCGGCCACCGCTGGATCTTCCCGACACCACTCCGCGATGGCGTTGAGCGTGTTGAAGAGGAAGTGGGGGTCGAGGTGGGTGCGCAGGGCCAGCAGCTGGGCCTGCTCCTTCTCCTGGGCCAGCGCCTCGACGCGCGCCCGCTCGCGGACGAGCTGGGCCTCGAGGTCGATGTCTCGGCCCAGACCCCAGCCCCCCACCCAGTAGAGCGCGAGCAGCACGAGCAGGCTCGTGGTGTCGGTCAGAAAGGTCCAGGGCAGACCCAAGGCGCGAGGCAGGACCGCGCCAGTGCCGTAGATGACGAGCATCCCGGCGAGGCCGTAGGCCAGGGCCCGGAGGACCGGCCACCGCACCGGGCGGCCCAGGGGAAAGCTGGCCCGCCACAGCCAGGGAGCCGTCAGCAGGAAGGCGCCGCACATGGCCGCCCCCACCTGCACCGCCGCGAAGTCGCCCCCGAACTGCCACTGCGCCCCGATGAGCGGCACGCAGACCACGGCGATGGCGGCTGCCCGTCGGGGTCGCGCGAGGGCACGCCACGTGTCCGGGGCGATGGCGAGGGCCTGGCTCCATGGCGAAGTAGAGGTCACAAGCCGACCGTAGCCCGCAAGGATGTGGAGGAGGCAACAGACCTCTGCCAGCGGTCCGTTTCGCACCCCAGACCGTCTCGACGAGACGGTGAGGTGTCGCCACCAGATCGAGGTTCAAGATCTCCACTGGACGATCCGACGGGGGTTGGCATGACGGCCAGCTCCCCCCATCTTCCCGTCGTCCAGCCAGAGCGCCTCAACACCGACGTGGTGCGGTGGTGGGTGCAGCGCCGTGGCCCTCGCGTGGACCTCCTCCTCGGCGAGTGCGTGAACCACGCGACCGCCGCCCAGGCACTCGCCGACGACACCGAAGCAGGCGAAGAGCTGGAGCAGATCCAGGTTGCCTTCGCAGAGCTGCGCCAGACCCTGCGGAGCACGCGGAGCCCTGGGCCCCACGACCCACGGCGCATTCGCCACCAGATGCGGAACATCTTGCAGCGGGTGACCCTCCACGCCCATCTCGCCGAGGCGGTCGCCTCCGACAACCGCCACGAGCTGCTCATCGATCGGCTCCGTCGACTCTGCACCACCGCAGCCGCGTTGATCCCCCACGCCGATGCGCTGCACGAGGCTGCCCAGCGACGGGAGGAAGAGGGCCGTCGACGTGGCCAGGCACGCATCGAGGGCCCCACGGGCAGCATCCTGCTCCTCGAACAGGGAGCGGTCCCGCTCGACCTGCTGCACCGCATGCTGGAGCACGCCGGCCACGTGGTGCACGAGGCCCCGCTCACCGAGGATTCATCGGCCTACGATGTCCTCATCGCCGACGTGAGCGACGGCATCTCGAGCGCCCTGCGCGAGCGCCTCCAGGGCACGCGCCAGGCCGCGCTGGCGGTGGTGGGAAACGCCTCCGAAGAGCGGGTGGCCGCCTGCCTCCAGGCCGGCTTCTCCGACGTGGTGGGCAAGCCCTTCACCGCCCAAGATCTCCGCACGCGCATCGAGCTGCTGCTCATGCGTCGCAAGACCCACGATCTGCGAAACGCCCTGCAAGAGTCTGCTGCCCGGGCCGACGAGCTGCAGACCCTGGCCCTGCCCGGCGACATGGCCAGCGAGCTGCAAGAGCTGGGCAGCGTGGCCCCCCGGGAGCTCGGCCACGCCACGCTCCTGGCCGCGACCCTCCCCGACTTCGACCTCTGGGCCGCCGATCGCCCCACAGAGCTGGCGCTGTCCGTCTACGAACGTGTCCACGACCACATGGGCCGGGCAGCCGTCGAGGCGGGTCTGTCGGTGCTGCCCACGGCGTCGACCGATGTGCTGGTCCTGGGCGGCCTCGTGAACGACCCCCTGGAGGCGGTGGCCCGCGCTGCCGAGACCGGCCTCCGCTGGCTCGACATCGTGCGCAGAGAGGCCCCCTGGCTGCCCCTGGCGGTGTGCCTGCACCAGGGTCCCGTCACCCTGGCGCCCATCGGTCGACCAGCCGTTCGCTGTGTGGCCTGGGGCCCTGGCCTCGCCACGCTCCGGGGACTCCGACGTGCGGCCCGCCCGGGCCTCTTCCTGGCCACCCAGGCGGCAGCGAGGCACTGCCCCCCCACCATGCAACAGGCCCCATTCGGACGGGTCAGCGTGGACGACCTCCACACCACCATGGTGGTGAACCTCACGCGGGGTCAGGCCGTGGTGCGCCCCGCAGTGTGACCCCCCATCAGCCCAGCAAGGCCGTGATGGGCGCGGCCTCGGTGTGGTCGCCGGGGTCGACATCGCCCAACGCCAGCAGGGTGGCGCCCAGGTTCTCCGGCAG
>JAERSX010000104.1 GCA_016845285.1 Deltaproteobacteria bacterium
TAACTTGACATAATATCCGTTATCGGAAGTACGGATTCTGAAATATCCATATGTTGCTACGCACCCTTCATGCCTTGCTTCAGGTCTGCCCGTACTGACCCGAGCGTCTCGCATCTCCCGAACCCATGAAGCCACTGGCTCCAACACCGGCGAGGTGCAGTCCGCCGAAGAACATGTTCGGCCCATCAAAGCGCTTGAGGTTGGGGACGCCGGCGGCAAGCGACTCCATGGTGCCCGCAGGACGACCGTCGGCCTCGACGTGGAGCGTCCCGATCTCGACATGGGCCCGCGGCGCCGCGACTGCCTCAGCGCAGGTCATGCCGTGGTCTGTCAGGTACACGATGCCGTGAAGCACCGCTGACCGGATGCGGCTGGAGCCGCCCGAGCCCATGACAAACACCTGATCGCCCAGCTCGACCACGGTGGGACAGCACATGGTCATCAGGCGCTGGCCGGGCATGCGGCCTGCCTCGGCTGGGTTGACGTCGGCCTCGCCGAGGAAGTTGTTGAGGACGACACCGGTGCCAGGCACCAACGCACCGCAGGTCTCTCCCAAGGAGCTTGTGATGCCGACGGCATTGCCATCGGCATCCACTGCCGAGATGTGTGTGGTGTGGCCCGTGGTGCGCCCCGCAGCGACGCGCTCCTCACCGACCTCGTCGGGTGACAGTGCCGCCAGGAAGCCATCGGACCACCCAGGCGTGAACAAGTGTCGCTTGATGTACCGGGTCCGCGTGGTCTCAGCGCGCTTCATGGCGTGGGCCATGAAGCGGACCTGGCCTGCGCTCAGGGCGGCCGGCATGAGTCCGTGGTCTTCGAGGGCGCGCAGCGACTGGAGCAGGAGCAGGCCTGCCGCGCTGGGTGGCCCTGGCACCCACACCGTGGCGTCGCGGTAACGGTAGGCCATGGGGCTGAGGATGCGGCTCTGGTAGGCCGCGAGATCAGCGGCACCGAGTCGGGAGCTGCTCGCAAAGGCCCGGAGGGTGGCCTGGCCCACATCTCCTTCGACGAACAGCCCAGGTCCGTGCTCTGCGAATGACGTCAAGGTGCGGCCAAGATCCGGGCAGCGGAAGGTCTCGCCGGTCCGCAGCGGGCGCCCTTCCCTGCCGAACAGCGCCGCGCAGGGCTGTGTCAAACGCAAGATGGGCCACAGCAGCCGCGCGACGCGCTCGAAGCCGGCGGTGACCTCGACGCCATCCTGTGCAGCGGCAGCGGCGGGCGCCGCCAGGGTGGTGAGCGGCAGGCTGCCGAACCGTGCATGGAGGGCATGCAGGCCCTGCGGGAGGCCGGGCACGCCGATGGCGGCCGGACCGACGCGGAAGCGCTGGGTGGTGGGCCCATAGTCGAGCTCGACACCCCGCATCAGGGGCTGGGTGACCTCGGGGTCCTGGCTGAGTCCCGGAACGTTGCTGAACATGTCGCAGACATGCACCTGGCCCTGGAAGCGAACGATCGCGAGGCCGGCGCCACCGAGTCCGGTGAGCAACGGCTCGGCCACACAGGCCATCAGCGCTGCGGCAACGGCGGCATCTACTGCGTTTCCACCGGCTCGGAGGGCTTCGAGGCCCGCGTCGACGGTGAGGCGGCTTCCTGCAGCAACACATCCTCCGGTCATGACGATCCCTCCCCTGCCCTCACGACTCGCTCCACGAAGCGCCCGAGCAAGGTGTTGGCCTCGGGGCTGGGGCGATGACTCTCGAGGCGTCGAACCGCCTCCTCCTCTCCGAACAACCGCCCGTACTGCACCATGTAGCGCTCGAACCGACTTCGATTGTCGCGCCAGGTCAGCTCAGGATGGAACTGGGTGCCGTAGACCGGGCGATCTCGCATGCGAAAGGCCTGGTAGGGCGTGACTGCGCTGCGAGCGAGGGGAACGAGACAGGTTGGCATGGTCTCCGCACGATCCTTGTGGCCCAGCTGTGCCCAGAAACCATCAGGAACGTCGTGGAACAGTGGGTCGTTCGTGGCCGCCGGAAGCCGCTCCAGCCAGTAGGTGCCCACCTCGGCATTGTCCTCGTCAGCCACCACGGAGCCTCCGAGACCCTGAACCAGCGCCTGGAAGCCGAAGCAAGAGGCGAAGATCGGGCATCCACTGTCCGCGGCTCGCGCGAGGAAGTCGATGAAGTCCACGATGGGGGTGTGTGCGTCGAGCACCGAGTACTCACCAGAGCCTCCCACCAACAGGACGTCACAGCCTTCGAGGACGGAGTCGTCGAGCTTGGCGGACAAGACGTCGATCGACCGGAGATCCTCTGCAGGGACTCCCAGGCGAGCTGCGAAGGCACGTTGCTCATCGAGGCGCGCCTCGTCGGCGGGGTTGCGGGCCTGCAGCAGCGTGAAGCGGAGACGGGAGGGGTTCAGCGCGTGCTCCATGGACGGTGCGAACCAACCCTACACCAGGGCTCCAGACTCCGCTGAGGCTGGTTGGTAAGCCCTCAGAACCACTCGGGGATCCGAACGACTACCGGACCATGGGCGCGCGCCTGACAGGCCAGGCGGTCCCCTGCGGAGTGATTGCTGGAACCCAGCACCATCTCCTCGTTGCCGAGAGCCTTGCTGAGGTTGTCCGCTCCGCTCACCACCTCGACCCGACAGGTGCCGCATGAGCAGTGTCCGCCGCAGTAGTGGTTGACGTCGAGGTTCAGGGCGAGCGCGGCGCTCAGCAAGGTTTCGCCGGCCTCCACCTCGACCTCGCCGCTCTGGTCACCCTCGAACCGGACGCGGGCCGGGCCGCTGGGGCGTCGGTCTCGAGCCAGGGCGCGCTTCAGGCGTGCACGTACTCCGAAGAGCCCGTCTCGCTTTCGATCTCTCCCCATGCCTGCCCTCTCCGTGGGGGTACCTAACGCCGCCTTGCCCAGGAACCGACACCCCGCTACCCCCATCTCGATGGTGGAAGACGACGACGCCCTGGTCGCCCGGCTCAAGGCGGGCGACGACACCGCGTTCACAGTGCTGGTCCACCGCCATAGCGGTCGTGTCTACGGCATCGGCTTGAGCATGCTCCGCAACGAGCAAGATGCGCGGGACGTGGTCCAGGACACGTTCCTGAACGTCTACCGGCGCATCGACAGCTTTCGGGGTGAGGCGCCCTTCAAGTCCTGGCTGGGCCGTATCGCGACGAACAACGCTCTCATGAAGCTCCGCACGAGACGCCGTAAGCCCGAGGTCTCGCTGCAGATCCGCAGCCCGAAATTCAACGATGACGGTCAGCATGAGCGCGACATCGTCGACTTCTCCCCGCTGGCTGACAAGATCAGCGAGAGTCGTGAGCTCGGTCAGCGCATTCGTGAGACGGTCGAGAGGCTCCCGGACAAGTACCGAACCGTCTTGGTGCTGGCCGATTACCAGCAACTGAGCATGAAACAGATCGCAGAACTCCTCGACCTCACTGTTCCAAACGTGAAGACCCGTCTCCATCGTGCGCGCCTTGCCGTTCGCGAGAGCCTGGCCGACTACCTCTCGGGTGACGACTGAGCGTCACCTCGGGAAAACCTGCTTTCCCGCCGGATCCTTTGAAACCGGTGCCGCAGGCCGGCATCGAGCCATTGGGCGCGTTTGGACAGCCGGAATGCGGCTTCGGGCGGGCCATCGGAGAAGTCATGCGGTGTGAGGACGTCACTGGGATCCTCCTGGAATACGATGGAGGCGGGCTGCCGCCCCCACGTCGGGGACGGGTCGAGCACCACCTGGAGGCGTGTGCGACGTGCGCCGCGTACGCGAACACCTACACCGCAGTCCAGGACCTGGTGCAGGAGGCGCTGGCGGTGGAGCTGAGCCAGGCGGACCAGGCCGACCTGGACATGGCGCTGCAGACGGCCATTCGGCGCACGGCTTAGCCACACTGACCCGCCCCCCCCGGTCTCCGACGCGAATCGTCGAGGCGCTCGGCCTCAGCGTGGGCGTGCATTTCGCGGCGCTGCTGGTGCTGGAGCGCGCACCCACACCAGCCTCGGCCCTGGAAGAACCCCCGGTCGAGCTGACGCTCATCGAAGCCCGCCCGGAGGTCACCACTCCCGAGGAAGCCGGTCCGGAGGCCGAACAGGAGGGGGCTGAACAG
>JAERSX010000105.1 GCA_016845285.1 Deltaproteobacteria bacterium
CGGGCACCGGTCTCTGGCGTGGCGTGATCTCGGAAGTGGAGACGGCGAAGCTGATCGCCTGTCGCAAGACGGAATCTGCGAGAGCTCTCCAGCACCGCCAGGTCTCGGGGGCTGAGCTGGTCCCGGAGCTGTTCGAGCTGGCGGCGGCCGACACGACGACTCATGAGGGAACCCCCTGAGTGATGAGTGTCGGCTCCGCTATTGCCGGATTCGCCATGCGGCTCCGGGCGATTCGGCGACCTCGACTCGACACGGCCGGTAGGGCGATCGGTACAGCGGTCATGACCGACCTCGCCTTTTCCGACCCAGCTGCTCGTCCTCATCGGGCGGTGCGTCGGCCAAGCGGTTCAGCTGGTGGTCAACGTCGGCTGGTGCTCGGCCCCACCGTCGTGCGAGATCTCGTCCGGTTGCGGATGGATCACGTACTGGTCGCCGGGGCGCCGCAGTTCTCGCCGAGGCGAATGGTGTCGGTGAGCCGTCGGTGAGGATGCTGGCGTAGACCTCGTACTTGCCCAAGCGGGTGAAGTCGTCGGCGTCGAGCACGCCAGCGCTTCGAGCGATGCGAGCAGCGTCGTCAGGACTGAGCCGGAAGCAGATCCGGCTCTGGGCGTTGGCCAGCACGGCGTCTCGTACGGACGTGGTCAGCTGACCGAGATGCTGGTGAGCGAGCACAAGGCCGAGGCCGAGACCTCGGGCCTGGGCGAGAACGTCAGCTAGGTCGGTTGGCAGATGTAGGTAGTCCTGGAACTCGTCGAGGTAGACGAACACCGGGTGCCGTCGGGAGGAGTCGATCTCGCTGCGCTCCTGGGCCAGCTGCCAGATGCGGGCGACGAGCAGCGAACCAAGCAGGTTCGCTGCCTCGGCTCCCACGAGTCCCTTGCGGAGTGGCACGAGGAGCACCCGCCGCTCGGTGAAGATCGTCTTCGGGTCGAACGCCGGCTCGATCTGACCAAGCAGCGCTCGGAGCGAGCTGCGCAACAGGAACGGCCGGAGCTTGTTCATGACCGGGGCGATCACGGTGCTGCGCTCGGCGTCGGACAGGTTCTCGTACCAGTTCCAGAAGAAGCGGACGGCGGACGACTGCGCCTTGCCGGCGAGCAGCCTGCGGCGGAACCGATCATCGACGAGGAGTTGCGGGATGTGACAGATCGAGGCCGCCTCAGAGTCGACGACCGTGAGGAGCGACGAGTGGAGGATGTCCTGGGTTCGTGGTCCCCACGAGTCGGCGTAGAGCTGATGGAAGACGTGGAGGATGCCGTCGACGGCGAGTTCGGCGTGCCGGGAGTCGAGCGGGTTGAACCCGACGACGTGGTCGCTGCGAGCGGCGTCGAGCACGACGACTCGGTCGAGATGGCGATCCTGGAGCCGAGCGAGGACGTCGTCGACGAGGTCGCCCTTGGGGTCGAGGACGACGGCACCTCGCCCGGCTTCGATGTCCTGCAGGATCATGTTCAGGAGAAGCGTCGACTTGCCGACGCCGGTCGGTCCGAGGACGTGGGTGTGGCGGAGACCGTCGGTCGCTGACTGTCCGACCGAGATTGGCCGGCCTGGATGGGTGGCCACAGCCAGCACCCGATCGACTCGCTCAGGCTGAGTCACTGCGGTGAGGCGTGACCCTCCCCGGTCGACGCCGACGTAGTCCCTGTCGCCGAACGGCCAGGCGAGCAGGCTCACGATCTCGTCACTGTTCAGCGGCGTCGGTCGACGTGATGGACGAGCGAGGCGGGCTGCGTTCAAGTCGTCTCGGGCGAGGCGGATTCGTACGCCCGGTGATTCGAGCGATCGGAGCGCTGCCTCGTAACTGGCGAGTGCCTGGCGAGCCGATCGACCGGTTGCGATGACCCTCACCGTGGTCGAGGCGCCGGGCAGGCTCTCCTTGTCGGTGAGCGCTCGGCGGGCTTCGGTGTCGAGTCGTGAGGTGCCCGTCGAGGCTGCTTCAAGCAGGGCTCGTGGCCAGGTCTCCGCATGGAGCGTCTCAAGCCGATTTGGGATGGCGTTTGGTCGGAGTCGTCGGTCGATCACGAGCTGGTGGACGACGGTCGCATTGCTCGTGGCGAGGGCTCCGAGGATCCTCATGGTGGACGCCTCGGGGTCGTCGATGCGGATCGGTCGACGCTTCGTGCTGACGCGAAGGGTGGCTGCGATGCCCTCGGTCGGCATCGGCCTGGCGGTCTCGGTCACGATGCTGCCGGCGACCGTGGACTCGATCAGCTGCACGATGCGCGAGCTGAGGCTGCCGATCCGATAGCTGAGGCTGCCCTTGCGGTTCTCGACCTCGATGATCACGAGGCCGAGCTGGCGATTGCTCAGCACTGAGGTGGTGAGTCGGCGGACATCGTCGACGTCAAGATCACGGCCGAAGTCGATCCGGTACCAGCTGAGTGGTGGTGTCGAGGATCTGAAGAGGGCGGTCATGCGGCCTTCCTCTCGCTCGACCTCTTCCTCTCGTTCTGCGTGGTGGCCAGCTCGATGAGCGCCCGTGCGAGTCGGCGCAGATCGGGCTCGCTTCGCTTGATGGGCCGAATGCGGACCTTCCGCTGTGGTTCGTTCATTGCTTCCTCCTTTCTGTGTTGATCCCGGCCGGTGCTGCGTTTGCGCAGCTCGTATATTGAAACACTGCGTTTACGCAGCAGTCAACGAGATTGCGCATTCCACAACACCGACCGGAACAGGCGGCATGAAGGCGGACGTCACCAGCGCTCACGTCGTCGCAGCCACAGCGACAAGCTCACGAAGATCAGGACACCCAGGCCGATCCACGGCAGCAGTGGCTTGACCATCTGGGCGAGTGCCTCGGCGGCGAAGGCCAGGAGCAGGAGTGTGAAGATCCAGCCGACCAGCCACTCCGCCCAGCCCTGCCGGGGATTGGGGTCACGCCACATCGTTCGGACCCGATCGAATCAGCCAGAGTCGACGCTTCACCTCATCGGACACCACGTGAGCTGCGACGTCAGCTTGATCACGGACTTTGACGCATCGAGCGTGGGCATCTCGGAGAACCAGCCGACGATGGGATCGTCGAGCCCGCACTCGATGGGCCAGACGCCGAAGCTTCGGGCCATAGGCATGGAGTACGAGGGCGACGATCAGGAGGGTCTGCAGGTTCTCGACGGTGAAGGCGTTCACGAGTCCGCCTCCCGCCGAGCACGATCGACCTCCTCGACCATCTCCTCGAAGGCGGAGTGAGTGAGTCGGTTGATCTCGTTCTCCGCTTGGGCTTGCGCTCGGGTGATTCGATGGCGCTCACGACGAGCGGCCTCCTCCATCGACGAGCGTGCGTCGTCCACTGCGGAGTTGGACGCCGCCACCAGCAGGCCGACCACGAGGAGAACGAGCATCAACAGCAGGACAAGCTCGATCACTTCGTGACCTCCCGCAGCGTGTCGTCGACCACGGCGCCCAGTGCCAGCGTGAGCTTCTGGCTCACGTAGGCCACACCGTGGATCGCTGCCGGCTCAGCCTCCACCAGCAGGCGCTCACGCCCGCTGATCAACGCCTGAGCCGTCATGGCGGCGTTGCCGACGTTGGCAATGGCGTGGACCTTGGCCTGGCCGATCTCGGACTCCAGCTCGATCGCACGGGACTGCAGGTCGGCCTTGTGCTCCAACCGAGTCAGCGACCGCCCATGCTGGCGCTGCTCGAACCGGGTCAGTCGGGCAGGCGGCAGCGGCTCCACGCCCTGCCCATCTGCCCATCGCATCAGGTCACCCATCTCGGGTCTCCTCTCATCTCCCGGCAGGTGTCTCCTGCTCGGTGATCTGAGGAGGCCACGAACTGGAGTCACGGCCGAAAGGGTCAGAACTGGGTAATTTCTGGGTATGGGGAAACTGCCGGCTCTGGCCTCTGAGCCCGAAGACATCAGGAAGGCCCTGCGGGCGGTTCTCCGGCAGGGGCTCCCAGTGACCCCAGAGACGGTTGGCGAACTCCTACCTCATCAGCGAGTTGTGATCGCCCACGCACAGCACCCCGATCAACTGGCCAGCAGAGTGACTGCGCTCGACCGACTCCTGCGAGAGCTACTCCGGGACTACGGCGACAGCGACCGGGGACGGATCGCCCGCATCATCTTCGGCGCCGATCGAGGACTCCGGGGCACAACCCTCACATTCCGGCGCGAGACGGCCGGCGAGGTCGTCGAACGACACCCCGATCACATCCGCAAGCACATCGAGCCCACGATCCTCGACGAGATGGCGTTCGCCATCGAGCAGCAGAACCTGCGCTACACGCCTCGGACAGAAGGTCGCCGCCCCGAGATCGCTGCCCACGAGGACACGCCCGTCCTCACCGACAGCTCGTTCACCGAGCGGGAGGAGGCGCTCTCACGGATCTGGTCGGCCGTCTACGGGTATCGGGCCGAGATCATCGCCGTACAGCGACGGCTGAACGCTGGCGAGGAGGAAGACGCCCAGGAGTTCGTCGAGGCCGCGCAGTGGGAGCTGGCCCGCCTTCTCACCCTCGTCCACGACTGGCTCGACAACTACGGCGAGGAGATCGAACAGGGAGACGTCGAGTTCAAGGTCGAGGGCTTGGTCAAGCTGGCAGGATGGAGTGGTGGCCTTTCATCGGACACAGCCAATCGACTGAGGTTGCTCTACGCCCAGGGCAAGCTAGATAGAC
>JAERSX010000106.1 GCA_016845285.1 Deltaproteobacteria bacterium
TCCTGGAGGGTCCCCGCTCTCTCGAGCCGGTCGAGCTGGGCGAGGACGGTGCCGCCATGCTGGAGCTTCGAGCGGGGGACTGGAAGCTGCTGGTGGCGCCCACCGGCGATGCCTTTGCACCCGAGGATCGGTTGCTCGAGCTGGGCCGCGGGGAGGAAGCCGAGCTGCGCCTCGTGTTCGAGCGCGAGGCCGTCGACATCGAGAAGCCCATCCTCTCGGGCGTGCTCTTCGCATTTGGCGAGGATGCCCTTCGTCCCGAGGCTGGCGTCGTGCTGCGTGATCTCGCCAACACCTTCCTGGCGCACCCGGAGTGGGCCCTGGTGGAGATCGAGGGCCACACCGACACGAAGGGCGCCGCCGACTTCAACCAGGCGCTCTCGGAGCGCCGTGCGCAGAACGTCCGGTCCGCGCTCGTCGACCTCGGCGTGCCGGCGGAGCGACTGCAGGCCCGTGGCCTGGGTGAGAGCGAGCTCGCTGTGTCCACGGGCGACGAGGTGCGTGAGCAGGCCAACCGGCGGGTCGAGCTGGAGGTCCTCACCATCGAGGTCGACGGTCGGATGGTGCCGACGTCGGAGGGGGAGCCTACTCCTCCTCTTCCCAGGCCTCGCTGAAGTCACAGGTGCCGTTGGCCCCCTGCTCCACGCAGATGTCGGGGAAGTCGATGCGCACGTCGCCGTCCCAGTACGAGTGGATGAACTCGAAGATCTGCTCCATGGCGGCATCTCCGGCGGGGGTGGACATCGCGGCGAAGCCGTGCACGTCGTACACGCCGGTGTCGGGCACCCAGTACTGGGTCATGCCGTGGCCGCCGATGGCCGCGTCCACCTCCTCGACGCCTGGGATCGACTCCAGCGGGGGCCCCACCAGCGGCGCACCCAGGGCGATGGCCAGGATCTCGGTGCCCTGGTTGGGCACGACGGGATCTTCGATGCTCTCCTGGAGCAGGAAGGTGGCGCCCGAGGCGTTGGCGTGGTCGGCCCAGACCGCACCGTCCACGTCGTCCCAGCCGGTCTGGCTCATGACGATGGCCAGGTGCACGTCCATCAGGTCGTCGTACTGGGCCTCCATGATGCCGCCCAGCGCGGAGTCGTAGAGCAGGGAGTCGGCCACGAGGTGGGTCCAGCCGGCGGCGGGCACGTTGAGGACCGCAGCGTCGATCTCGGGGTAGGCGCTGCCGATGATGGCGCCCATGGTGCCGCCCAGCGAGCCACCGACCCAGACGGGCTCGGTGTTGTCGGGGTAGCGGCCGGCCGCCGGGTTCTCGATGTCGCCGAGGGTCTCGGCGGCCAGGGCCTCACCCAGCGGGCCCTCCATGGCCTTGAGCAGGGCGTAGCCGTCGCTCACGCCCTGGCTGAGCTGGGCCGTCGACGACTCGGTGCCCTGGAGCAGGGTGGTGAGCCCGGCCAGGGTGGGCAGCAGCTCGGCGCCGTTCCAGCCGTGGAAGCGGAGGTTGAGCTTGGCGAGACCGTTGCTGGCGATCTGAGAGTCGAAGGACGTGTCGGTGTAGTCACCGCCGGTGCCGTGGCCGTACAGCGCCACGCGGTAGTCGGAGCCCTCCTCGCCGTCGAAGCCTGTCGCCGGGATCACCACGCGGAACAGGGCCTCGCGGGTGCCCTCGATCTGTGGGTTGCCCTCGGCGTCCAGGCTGAAGCGCTTGTCTGGGCCGATGAAGTCGGGCACTCCGTCGATGTGGCCGATGACGATGGCGGCGATGGCGGGATCGACGCTCTCGGCGGCGTAGTCGATGACCACTTCCATCTGGTCGAGCTCGGCCTGGGCCTGCTCCATCATGCTGAGCACGCGCTGGGTGGTGTTTTCGCCGGTGCGGGTGGTGAAGTCCCAGACCCGCAGCACCTCGTCGGAGGCGATGCCCACGTCGCTCAGCAGGGTCCGGACGGGCGCGTGGTAGGCCCAGAGCAGCTCCTCGTCCTCGGTCTCCGGAGCCACGAGGTCCAGGGCCACCTCGACGGAGCGCTCGACGGGCACCGCAGCGCCGTTGGCCCAGGTGATCTCGTCGGTGACGACGACCACGTAGTCGCAGTTCTCGGCCAGCAGGGCCCGCGGCCTGCCGATGAGCAGGTGGCGCTCGTTGAGCTCGCCGCCGCCCCGGATGACCTCGGTCCAGATGGGCACGGCCTGGCCGTACTCCTCGTGGTCGGGCTGGGCGTTGATCAGGTAGACCGGTCCGTTGGTGCCGAGGTCGCCGCGGTCGTCCAGGTCGAGCCAGGTGGACGTACCCCGGGGCATCCAGTCGGTGGACAGCTCTCCGTCGAAGCCCGTGGCGAACGGGGTGATCCGCGAGAAGCCGTCCATGTGCTCGTAGTAGGAGCTGTCGTCCTCGACGGGCAGGTTGCTGGTGTCGATGGACAGGCGCACGCCGGTGGCGGAGGTCTCGCTGGCTGCCAGGAAGGCGCTGCTGGGCCAGGGCAGGTAGCAACGCATCGAATCGAGGTCGTCGCAGGGCGCGGTGCGGGGAGCGCGCTCGCCTGGCAGCCGCTCCTCGGGCAGGCCCTGGTCGCCGGACACGGGTCCGGCAGAGCAGGCAGCGCTCAGCAGTGCGCAGAGAAGTGTCGGGAGACGCGACATGTCCTCACCTCGTGCGTCGCCATGGCGGACAGCGGCGGACTATGGGTGCAAGGCTGCACCGTAGCTCTGCCGGGCGCGAAGCGCTCAGGCTCCGAGGCAGGTGTACCCGCTGGAGGTCTCCCCATGGCACAGCTCCGCGCGAACGGCGTCCTGCACGAAGTCGAGGTCCACGGCCAGGGCGAGCCGCTGTTGCTCATCATGGGCATCGGCGCCCAGATGCTCTGGTGGCAGGAAGACTTCATGGAGCTGCTGGGCGAGCAGGGCTTCGGCTGTATTCGCTACGACCACCGCGACCTCGGTCTGTCCGAGCGTCTGGAGCATCTCGGCGTGCCGCCCGTCATGCGCTGGCTGCCCCGTGGTCTGCTCGGGATGAAGCTGTCTCCGCCCTACACGCTGAGCGACATGGCTGCCGACGCCGCCGGAATCCTCGACGTGCTCGGCCACCGCTCGGCCCACGTCTGCGGTGTGTCCATGGGGGGAATGATCGCCCAGCACCTCGCCCTGGAGCACCCCGAGCGTGTCCGCTCGCTGACGCTCATCATGACCACGGCGGGCGATCGCCTGTCCTCGGTGGGGCGGCCCTCCGCCATCGCTGCCTTGCTCGGCAAGCCGCCCAAGACCGCCGACGAGGCCGAGGACTACGCCCTGGTCTTGCAGCAGAAGATCGGGTCGCCGGGCTTCGCTGTCGACGAGGCTCGGGTTCGCCGCACGTCCAGGGCTTGCTTCGAGCGCGTGCCCTACCCCGCGGGCTTCGCGCGCCACTTCGCCGCTGTGCTGGCTCAGCCCGACCGCCGCCCGCAGCTCGCGAAGATGGAGATCCCCACCACGGTGATCCATGGCGCCGTCGATCCCTTGATCCGACCCTCTGCGGGAAAGAACCTGGCCGCCGCCATTCCCCAGTCCCGGCTCGAGCTCATCGACGGCATGGGCCACTCCATCCCGCCTCAGCTCTATGGCGACGTGGCCCAGCTCATCACCGATGTGGCCGGCCGCGCCCGGGGCCGCGCTGCCGGCTAGGCCACCTTCGGCCGAGGGCGTGGTGTCAGCGGACCTCGCGCAATATCGGCGGGCATGGCCTCTCCGCGCGCACCCCTGAAGATCGTCGCTTGCGACGCCGCCCGTCCCCTCGCCGTGGAGGTCGCCCGCTGCCTCGGCACCACCGTGGCCGCTGGCGGCGCCCAGTGGTTCGCCTGTGGCG
>JAERSX010000107.1 GCA_016845285.1 Deltaproteobacteria bacterium
GAGTACTACAGCTCCGACTACCTCAACCCCTACATGTTCTGCACGAGCGCCCAGGCCTGGACCACCGCCCAGAGTGAGTGCGACAGCTACGGCTACCACATGCTCACCATCGACGACGCCACCGAGGACAGCTGGGTAGACACCACCGCCGACAGTCACTCCACCTCGAAGTGGTGGTTCGGTCTCAACGACCGCGACAGCGAGGGCACCTTCACCTGGGAAGACGGCAGCAGCTCGACCTACACCAACTGGCGCTCCGGCGAGCCCAACGACTCCAACAGCAACGAAGACTGTGCCCAGCTCAACCGCTGGACCGACGGCACCTGGAACGACGAGCCCTGTTCGTCGAGCTTCTACTACATCTGCGAAGCAGGCTGAGCAGCGACGACTAGGCTGCGCCCGCGACCTCGAAGCCAGCCCCCTCGACCGCGCTCTTGAGCACATCCAGGCTCACGATTCCGTTCACCGTGGCGGTCCCGGACTCGAAGCTCACCACCGCCGTCTCGACACCGTCCTGCTTTCCGAGGACGCGCTGCAGACGTGATGCGCAGCCGTTGCAGGTCATGCCGGTGATGGGGAGCTCGTGGGTGGCGGCGGTGGCTCGGCGAGCCTTGAAGCGAGAGAACATGGACTGGAGATCCTCGAAGATGAACCAGGCAAAGGAAGCCACGAGCACGACACCTGCGGCCACTGCCCACCAGGGCTGGTGCTCGTGCTCGGCCATCTCGGCGATGGCGAGACCGCCCAGGAGGGGCTCGTAGAGCATGCCCAGGGCAACGCTGCCCACCACGATGGTGCTCAAGTAGGTGATGAGCGGGCGCAGGCCGAAGCCACGGTAGACCGCGCCCAGGGTGGCCACGTTGGTGGCCGGTCCGGCCATGAGGAACACGAGCGCCGCGCCCGTGGGCATGCCGGCGCCCACCAGAGCGGCCGCGATGGGCACGCTGGCGGTGGCGCAGACATAGAGCGGCACGCTGGCCCCGAGCACCAACACGAAGGCCAAGACCCCGCTGCCCACCGCGAGGTCGGCCAGGGCGTCGGTGGGCAAGAACACCGTCAGCAGTGCAGAGACGATGACGCCGAAGAGCAGCCAGCGCCAGATCATCCGGATGATGTCGATGCCGTACAGCACCATGCCCTTGATGGACCGATCGTGGGCGCCGGTGGGGATGACCTCCGCCTCGGACTTGCCACGGTCTCCCAGCTCGACGAGCCCACCGCCCACCACGCCGGTGATCAGGGCAGCCCCCACCTTGTAGAGCGCAAAGGGCCACCCCAGCAGCCCGGCACACACGAACACGGAGTCCACGCCGGTCTGTGGCGTGGCGATGAGGAAGCCGACGGCCGCACCGTCGCTGGCACCGCTCTTCTTGAGGCCGAGGCCCGCCGGGATCACCCCGCAGGAGCACAGTGGCATGGGGATGCCGAAGAGCACCGCCTTGACCACGCCCGCTGGTCCCCGGAGCTGGCGGTGAATGAACGCCGGGGGCACCAGACCGTGCAACAGCCCCGCGATGGCCGCACCGAGCATCAGCCAGGGGGCCAGCTCTGCGGTCACGGCCCACATCTCGACGGGCAGCTCGGTGAGCAGCGTGGACTGGTCCGTCACGCTCGCCTCCAGAGGCTCCTCCTAGCGACGTACACCCACGACGCCAAGACCTTCACTCGCAGCGAGTCGTGGTCCAGTCGTCCAGCAAGCTGCCGTCGGTGCCGATGGCGCGGATCCGCATGGTGCAGAGGTCCAGATCCACCCTCACGAAGTGGTGCTTCTTGACGATGATCTCCTGGTTGTCGGTGCGGCCGGTGTCGTAGAGGCTGCGGCCCCCACCAGCTGTGGTCACGTAGGTCACGCCTCCGGAGAGCACCGTCGTGGCCTCGTCGTCCTTCATGGGCGAGAAGCGCTCGTAGAAGTGGTTGTGCCCAGCGAGCACGAGCTGGGCACCGCCTTCCTGCAGCAGCGGCCCGAACTCGTAGCGCGCGGCGTAGTCGGACGAGCGGTGGGGGTGTCCGCTGTAGGCGGGCTTGTGGTACGCCGCGACCTTCCAGGGTCGGTCGGCGGCCGCGAGATCTGCCTTCAGCCAGTCCAGCTGATCGTACGGATCGTCGTCGTCGTGAGATCGAGCCGGCGTCTCGGTGTTGAGCCCGATGAAGTGCAGCACGCCCCACTGCATGGAGTAGAACGCTTCCATGTCACCGTCACGGAGTGCATTTCGGGGCAGGAAGAAGTTCTCGAAGTAGGGCTTCGCCTCATCGGTGGCGTAGTCGTGGTTTCCAGGTGTGGGGTAGACCGGCAGCTCCATCCACATGTCTTCGTAGAGCCCGAAGACGTTCTCGTGGATCTCGTCCCAGTCTCCGGACTGGTAGGTGTTGTCGCCGGTGGTGAGGAACAGCGAGACCCCATCGAGCCAAGGCGCCATGCTGTCCCTGACGATCTGAGCGTCGGATGTGCCGCTTCCCCAGTCACCGATGACCACGAAGGAAACGGGCGCTTCGGCCGAGCTGGGGGCGGTCTGGAAACGCAGCCCCGAGGCCGCGACCTGCCCGTCGATGAGCACGCGGTAGCAGAGCCCGTCGCCGGGCGGCAAGCCCGACAGCCGGGCGTGGTGCAGGGTGATGTGAGACGGCTGGGGGAGCGCCGTGTCGTCTGCGAGGAAGTTGTCGACGATGCGCAGCTGGCCCTTGCTGGCGGTCTCGCTGCGGGTGTAGCTACCCGTAGCGCCGAACTCGACCACACCTTCCACGGCATCCGAGAGCGTCCCGAACACCACGGTGGCCTCGTTCGGGCCGACCAACTGGAGGTACGGCCAGCGCTCGAGCAGGCCGGTGTCGGCTGGGGAGATGCGCTCTCCGCATGGGGCCCCGCCACCCGCACTCGAGCCCTCGAGATCGCCAAGATCCCGTGTGCCATCGGGGCGCTCTTCAGTGGGCTCTTCAGGCTCCTCGGGCTTCACCTCGAGGTCTGGAGACACTCCAAACCATGGCTTCCAACGACTGTCGGAGCAAGCGGTGAGCGACAACATCATCCAGAGCATTCGCACAGCGACCATCGCCTCCTCGCCACATCATGCCCCAGGTGTCCGGCACTCGGGCAAGCCAGGAAGCGGCGGGCTACCACTTCGCATGGCCAGTCCGACCCGCGACCCCGTGATCGACGCCCTGCGAACCGTCGCCATCCTCATGATGGCTGGCTCGCACATCGCGCGCGTCGTCGACAAAGACGTGCGCCCTGCCTGGCTCTGGCAGGCCCTCGACATGGATCCCCTCACCCAGGCGCTGTTCCTTGGCCTGGCCGGCGCGAGCCTGATCATGTCGTTGGAGTCCGCCAAGGCGCGCGACCAGGAGGGCGGCTGGGTGGGCGCACGCACCCGACGCGTGGGCGAGCTCTGGCTGCTGAGTGCGCTGCTCTTCTTCTTCGATCGCGGCCTTCAGTGGCCCGACATCGCCACGGCCTCGGGCATCTTGTCCGCCATCGGCGTCAGCATCCTGGTGTTCACGCCCTTCGCAGGCCTGAAGCGCCCGCTGGTGCCCACCGCGGTGGTCACGATGGCCATGCTCGGGTTCTCGGTGTGGCTGGACGCGACCGGCACCGAGATGTTCTGGATCAACATCGGCGCGGCCCCGCTGTTCCCGAACATCGTGTGGACGGGGGTGGGCGTCATGGTGGCTGCGGCCATGCGCGACGGCCAGCGCTGGGTGCCGTGGAGCCTCGGCACCCTCGCGGTGCTGGCTGGCGGCGCAACCCTCTGGCGCTACGGCTACACCGAGCTCATGACCGAGCCCTTGGGCCGGCGTGAGTTCCCCATCACCTACGCCGGACGCTCGCATGGCCTCGCCAACACCTGGGCGCTCATCCAAGGCGAGGAGCTGCGCCGCCTCAAGGTCACCTACTTCGACCCCACCACCCTGGGCATGCCGCTCGTGGCTGCGCAGGTGGTGCTGCTGACCGCGATCTTCCGCCGCATCGAGCCCGTGCTGGAGCGGGTTCGCAGCACCCTGCTGCTCCCAGGCCGGTACAGCCTCGGGGTCTACGTGGTGCATCTCGCGATCATCGCGCTGCCCGTGGCGGTCATCGGCGAGAAGCGTCCCGTCGACAGCAACCTCGCGGCGTGGGGATTCTCGGCACTCGTCTTCGCCGGCTGCTGGGCCTACGCAGCCGGGCGCCACCGCATGATCAAGCGCGCACGCGCACAGGCCTCGGCGGCGTGAGCCCGCTCGACGTACTCCACGTCGACACCGCGACGGAGTGGCGCGGTGGACAGCGCCAGCTCGAGCTGCTGGTGACCGGCATGTTGCGCGACGGCTGGGCGACGGGTGTCGCCTGCCCCCGGACGGGACGCCTGTGGGCGGTGCTGAGCGAGGCCGGCGTGCCCTTGCTGGACATCCCGCCCGGGCGCGACCCCCGCACCACCCTGCGGCTGCGCGCCAGCGACGCCACACTCCTGGCCGCCCACACCTCACACGCCCACACCCTGTGTGGTCCTCTGAGGCGCCCCCTCGTGGTTCACCGCCGCGTGGACTTCGTCCCCTCCGGCGGCTGGAAGTACCGCCGTCCCGAGGCCTTCGTCTGCGTGAGCGAGGCCGTCGCGGAGATCGTGCGAAGCGTGGGCCCCACCAACGTTCACGTCGTGTACGACGGGGTCTCCGCCCTGGCACCCCGACCGCCCGCGGCCGACGGGCCCACCGTGCTGGCCGTGGGGGCACGGGTGCCGCACAAGGGTCACGACGTGCTCTCGGCGGCCGCCGCCCTCCTGCCAGACGTCGACATCGGCATCGCGGGCCCCGGCGATGCTGCGGTGCCCGGCGTGCGACTGCTCGGCCCCCGCGACGACGTCGCCGCCCTGCACGCCGCCGCCCGGGTCGTCGTGCACCCCAGCCGGGAAGAGGGCATGGGCCAGGCCGTGGTCGAGGCCATGCTCGCGGCGCTACCGGTGGTCGCCACCGACGCAGGGGGGTTGCCCGAGGTGCTCGGAGACACGGGCATCGTCGTGCCCAAGGAAGACCCCGCCGCCCTGGCCAGTGGCATCCTTCGCGCCCTGGCCGGAGACCACCCTCCCGTCGCCGCCGCCGCAGTCCGCGCCCGAGAGCGCTTCGGCGTGGCGCAGATGGTGACCAGCACCTGCCTCGTCTACCGGGACATCCTGGGCGGCAGCTGACCCGACACCAGGCGGGGGCCCTCGAGCCAGCCCTGCGGCCGGATCAACCACCGAGACAGCATGCGCCGTTGGGGGCGCACCGCCGCGAGATCCAGCCAGTCCACGGGCTCCCCGCACAGCGTTGCCGCCACCGCCTCGCCCACGGCGAGGGCCGTGCTCACCCCGAAGCCGCCGAGGCCCGCAGCCCACCACAGGCCGGGCAGGTCTCCGTCGGGGCCCAGCAGTGGTCGGCGATCGGGCGCGAAGGTGCGCAGGCCAGTCCAGCCGGTCGCAGGGCGCAGAGCGCCAAGGCGCGGCAAGAAGCGAGCGAGCTTGTCGGCGAAGAGGGCTCGGGGCAGCTCCTCCATCGGACCTCGCGAGCCCGGTCCAGGCGACGGGAAGTCCACGGCCTCGTCGCAGGGCGAGCCCAGCCACCCACCCCCCTCGGGCCGAACGTAGAGCCCGATGTCATCGAGCCAGGTCCAGGGGTGGCCGGCAGCGGCCAGGGCGTCGGCGCCGGTCTGGAGCAAGCTCCGACGCAAGGGGAACAGGGGACGGTGCAGGCCTGCAGTGGCCGCCAGGGACGCGCTCCAGGCACCCGCCGCCAGCACGACGTGGTCTGTAGCGACGATGCCAGCCGTGGTCTCGACACCCACACAGCGTCCTTCGACCACGTGCAGCCCGCGCACGGCGGTGCCACAGGAGACGGAGCCTCCGTGCGCCCTCAGGGTGGCGATGAAGCCCGAGGCGAGCTGATGGGCATCGGCCACCCGGGCCTCCGGCAGGTGCCAGGCCCGCTGCACCGGAGCCCCCTCGAGCACTGGCGCCACCACCGCGATCTGTCCGTGACTTCCGAGGTCTTCGATGGTCGCGCCCCGGGCCGCCAGCCAAGCGACAGCCCCGTGCAGATGCAGGGGGTCATGGGCCAGGGCGAGCACCCCACCGGTGATGCGAGAGGGTGACTCGGGTCCATCCAGCGCGGCCAGCCTCTGGTGCGTGCGCCAGGCCAGGGCCCGCTCGACGGGGTCATCGCTCAGGAGGCGCACCATGCCCGCGTTCTGGGCACTGGCCTCGGCGGCTGGGGCCTCTCCCTGCTCCAGCACGCGCACGGCACGGTGGGGTGCCAGGTGGGCAGCCACGCTGAGACCGGCGAGACCGGCACCCACGACGACGACCTCGGACACGGGAACTCCTGAGGCCGTGGGACCTATCTCGGTGCCTCCTGGTCCCCTACTTCCCTTCGTCGACCAGCACCGCTGGAATCAGGAAGGCACACATCTCGTCGGTGAGGTCGTCACCCCAGATCGTCGTCTCCGACATGCCGGTCGTGTTCCAGCTGCAGGTGGCACGGATCGTGTCATCGGTGTGGAGCCGCACCGGCTCTTCGTAGAAGTAGATGTTGTGCCAGAAGTAGTCCCAGCGGGGCACGTCGATGATGCAGGTCTCTTCGCCGTCGGGGCTCACCGCGGTGGCGTTGCTCGACGTGCCGATGAGATGCATGTGGGTGCCCGCTCCCACGAGCTCGATCTCGCCTTCATAGTCGACGTTGCCGAACATCTTCAGCTGATCGCCCAGGTTGACCTCGAGGGTGTGCTCGTAGTTCTCCTCTCCCGGAGGCGCCTCGAACTGGTCGTTCATGAGCACGAAGGGATGGAGCTCCTTGTCGATGTCGGACTCCTCGGCCAGCACCACGTTGAACCGGCTCTGGTCTACGTAGACCTCGTCGTCGGGCAGGCTGAAGTGCATCTGCATGACCATGGGGATGCCGGCACCCACGCGGATGCCGACGCCGTCGGGCAGGCGGTAGACGTCGCGCCCAGGTGACCAGATGGCGCCCAGGGTGGCCTGTGCCCGAGCGTCCCCGAAGCAGGTGTAGCCGGGACCCTCGTCGTCCTCGTCGAGGGCGCGCACCTGTTCAGCCGCTTGGGTATCCACCGGCACGAAGATGGTGGCGTGGTGGGCGATCTCCACGTTGTCCGGGACCACCTCCCAGGCTGTCAGGAAGCGGTCTTCCTCCAGATCGGGCTCCAGCACGAAGCAGCGCCAGTCATCGGTGAGCCCACCCCCGCCGGGGGTGTAGGCCTCGGGCGAGTACAGCGAGTGGGTGGCGTCTTCCAGCCGCTCCGGCTCGGTGGTATCGAGCTGGCCTTCGGCTGTGCCGGCAAGCATGCCTGCGTCCACCCAGTCGGCCACCGTGGCGATCTCCTCGTCGCTCAGCCACTCGGAGTCGGTGTAGGTGTTGCAGTCCCCCGAACCATCGGCCAGAAACGGCGGCATGGTCCGCTCGACCACGGCGGTGCGTATGAGGTCACCGTAGGGCACGGTGGCGTCGAAGCTGTCGAGGCGCATCGGGCCCACGGCACCGTCCTGGTGACAGTGAACACAGCGCTCCTGGAAGATGGGGGCCACCTCGTCCCAGGTGGGTCCATCCACGACGATGGGCTCTGCCTTGTCGCCCTGGCAAGCCACCAGCACAGCCAGAAGGGAGAGCGAGGACCGCATCATGGCGGCAGCGTAGCACCGCCTCCAAGGCCCTGCCGCAGGGCGTCGGGGGAGGCGCCGCGATAGCCAAGGCTCATGTCGGATGCGCCTCAGACCCTTCAGAACGGCCGTTACCGCATCGAGGGAGTCCTCGGGTCGGGTGGCATGTCCGTGGTTTACCTGGCATTCGACACCCGCCTGAACGTGCGGCGGGCCATCAAGGTGCTTCGCCAGCGCCTGGCCAACAACACTCAGATCCGCAAGCGCTTCGAGACCGAGGCCAGCGCCCAGGCGAGCCTCCATCACCCCAACGTGCTCATGGTCCACGACGTCGTGGACGACGAGGACGGCGTGTACCTGGTGATGGAGCTCTGCGAGAACGGCAACCTGGCAGAGCGCCTGAAAGCGACCGGGCCGCTGTCACCTCACGAAGGGGCCGAGGTCGCACTCGCCATGCTGGGCGCCCTCCAGATCGCCCACGACGAGGGCCTGGTCCACCGCGACATCAAGCCCGAGAACGTGCTGCTCAACAAGCTCAACGTGCTCAAGATCGCCGACTTCGGCATCGCCCGAATCGTCAAGCAGGGCCACAGCTTGACCAAGACGGGCTCGATCATGGGCACATGGTCGTACATGCCGCCCGAGCAACGAAGCGGCTCCAGCGACGTGGACGGACGCGCCGACCTCTACGCCCTCGGCGTGTCCATCCAGTACCTGGTGAGCGGTCAGCTGCGCAGCGATCTACACAACGCCGAGGCCTACGTCGTGGCGTATGAGGGCTTTCCCGAGG
>JAERSX010000108.1 GCA_016845285.1 Deltaproteobacteria bacterium
CCCGACACGGGGCGGGCGGTAGCACCGGCCGCGGGAGCGAAGCAGCGGGGCGGGAAGCTGCAGCCCATGTAGTGGTACCCAGACCCGGAGCCTCGCCCTCGCTGTCCAGCCAGACAAGCAGATGCACGAGCTTCCTCGGGAGGCCGGCCCCCGGCATCGGCCGCCCAGATCATCGACGCCCTGTGCTCCCATCGACCGTGGAAGTTCGCGGGCACGCTCCCGCGAACAGGGGCGGGCCCTCTTCTCTGCAGGCCCAGCGCAACACCCCGGCGCTCAGCTGCGTGGCTCCAGAGGCCGGTGCTACCGTCTGGCACGTGTCGGGCACCACCGCAAACACCCAGCAATCCTTCGGGCGCTACCTCCTCGGCGGCCGCATCGGCCACGGCGCCATGGGCGAGGTCTTCCGCGCGCGCCTCATCGGCCCGGCCGGCCCGGACGAGGTGGTGGCCCTGAAGAGGCTCTCCGCGGACGCTGAGACGCGAGACCCGGACGCCGTGCGTCGCTTCATGGGTGAGGGTCACCTCGGCGCCCTCCTGCTCCACCCCAACGTGGTGCGGATCCTCGACGTCGGCGAGGTGTCGGGCACGCCCTACCTGGCCATGGAGCTCGTCGACGGCTGCTCGGTCGCCCAGCTCCGCAACGTCCACGGCCGTCTTGCGGCCGGCCCCCTCCTCGACATCGCCTGTCAGACCGCCCTGGGTCTCGCCGCACTGCACGACCTATCCATGGGCTCCGATGGCCGGGCCACCCTGGTTCATCGCGACATCAAGCCCGCCAACCTCCTCGTCGACCGCGCGGGCTGCGTCAAGATCGCGGACTTCGGTGTCGCACTCCTGGCCGGAGCCCGCGAGATCACCTCCGTCATGGGCACCCTCGGCTACATGTCCCCCGAGCACGCCCGAGGGGAGCCTCTCGACGGCAGGACCGACCTCTTCAGTCTGGGCGCGACGGTCTACGCCCTGGCCACCGGCCGCCACCTCGTGAGCACCCGGTCGCTCGCGCCGATGATGGATGATCTGGACGCCCTGGAGGCCCTCCTCGGAGACCCCGACAACTTCGCGGAGGTCGACGAGCTGCTCCCCGGCCTGGGGCCGGTGCTGATCCGGTGTCTGCAGCCTCGGCGCCAGGATCGCTATGCGGATGGCCACGCCCTGTGGGCCGATCTGTCCCCCCTCGCACCGCGGGTCTCCCGCAAGAACTCACTCCAGGTGCTGGTCGCCCAGGCCGTTCCCCAGCGCGCCGCACACCCGTCCGCCGAGGACGACCCCACGGTGCTCGCGTCGGTGGTCGGCGGACGACGGGTCCAGCTCGTGGGCCGCAACACCGAGCTGCGACGCCTGCGCGTGTTGGCCGCCCGTCCGGGCATCACGCGCGTGACCGGACCGCCGGGTATCGGCAAGTCGGCCCTCGTGCGCGCTGCCCTGCCCCAAGCGCTGTGGATCGACGCCGAGGCCTGCCGCACCGCCGAGCAGCTCCGTGCGGCCCTGCGCCGAACCCTGGGCTCCCCCTGCGCCGACGAGCCCGCTGTCCTCCTGCGTCGGGTGGGCGCCGGCGGCGTCGTCATCGATGGCCTGGGGCACGACGACGCAGAGCTCTCCGCCCTGCTGGCGCAGTGGACCCAGGCGACGCCGGACCGGCCGTGGGTGCTGACCACGACCCTGGAGGGCCGCATCGGGGGCCGGGCTCTCCGCCTGGGCCCCCTCACCGAGGCCGCGGCCCAGGAGCTCATTGCTCAGCATGCCCCGGATGCCCCCGGTGACCGGGTGC
This sequence comes from Deltaproteobacteria bacterium, assembly GCA_016845285.1. Taxonomy (GTDB): domain Bacteria; phylum Myxococcota_A; class UBA796; order UBA796; family UBA2385; genus BH17. The sequence continues at coordinate 1,768 of JAERSX010000108.1, forward strand.
AGCGCCTCGTCGACCAGATGGCCGGCATCCCCGCAGCCCTCGAGCTGGCGGCGCGGGATCTGGCGGCGAACCCCGATGACCTACCCACCACACGTCTCCTCGAAGCGGAGCGGGGCCTCCGCCTCGCGCTGGAGTGGACCCTGCGGCGACTGAGCAGGGTCCAGCGAGACCTGCTCTCGCAGCTCTCGGTCTTTGCGGGTCCGGCCCACATCGACGACGTCACAGCAGTGCTCGTGTACGCGGACCGCCGGCGACCCCTCGGGCTGGAGCTGGGCACCCTCGAGGAGCGCGGCCTGCTCCAGGTCAAGGGCGCGCACCTCCAGCTGTCCTCGGTGGTGCGAGAGACCGCCGAGCTCCTCCTCACCGACCTCCTCGGGTCTGCAGGCCGACAGGCGCTGCGCATGCGCCACGCCCGCCGCTTCGCCATCCTCGGCAGCGAGGTGGCCCTGCGAGGGATCGAGGGGCCCGGCGCCCGGGAAGCCATCGACCGCCTCGCCAACGCCGAAGCCGACCTCAAGCAGGCCCTCGCCGCTGCCCTCGAGCTCGGGCTCGCCGACGACGCCGCAGACGCCTGCGCCGCGCTGTACGCGCTGGCTGAGGCTGGGCGCTCGCTACGGCCCGCCGACCCCACCTTCCAAGCCGTGGTCACCCAGCCCGGTCTCTCCCCGGTCCAGCGCCTGCGCCTGCGCCTGCGCCGCATCCGCTGCGACCGGGTCGACACGATCTCCCAAGCACTGCGGCACGCCGAGCTCGCCCGAACCGAGGCCCGCGATCACCCCGAGTTCATCGGACTCTCCTGTGCCCTGCTGGCGGACGCCCTCGTCACCGTCAACCGCCATGACGAGGCCCGGCCGCACCTCGCAGAGGCTCTGCGACATGCGCGGGCCCGTCCCGATCGCCGGGTGGAGGCCGCCGCCCTGCGCACCCTCGCCCGCTCGCTCAGCCGTCAAGGACAGCACGAGGATGCCCTCCGCCATCTCGAGGTCGCCGCCCTGCTGGCCCGCTCCATCGCCGACCCCGTCCTCGGTGCCAGCGTCCGGATGCTTCAAGGACTCGCGATCTGCCGCATGGGACGAGGTCGAGAGGCGGCACCGCTGCTGCGCGAGGCGGCCCGAATATCCGAGGCCTTGGGACAGGTCAGCGTGGCTGGTCGGGCCTGGTACAACCTCGCCTGGGCCCTGCGGCGTGACGACTGGCGGCTGGTGGTCGAGGCCCTCGACCAGAGCGCCCGCCTGCTCGACATCGGTGGCGACCAGCGCACCGCTGCCCTCAACCGCCTCGACCGCGCTCAGTGCTTCGGGGAGCGGGGACGCACCGAGGAGGCCGCCCGCCTCATCGACGAGGTCGAGGCCGACGCCCGCCTGATGGGCAACGACACCATCCTCACCCGGGCCCTGTGCCACCGCCTGACCAACCTCGTGTACCAGCAAGAGCTGGCAGCCGCCGACCGCCTGATGCCCGAGATCCTCGAGCGCACCACCGCACTCCACCACCGCCGCTTCGACATCGCTGCCCACTTCCTGGGGTGCCGGATCGCCGTCGACCTCGGCCTGCTCGACAAAGCCGAGGCACGCCTCGACGCATTTCGGAAGGTCGACCGAGGCGTCGAGGCAGACTTCCTCCTCGACGGGCTCCGCTTCATCGAGGGCCTGTTGGCCCATGCACACGGACAGCACGCCCTTGCCCTGACCGCCTACGACGAGGCACTGCCCACCCTCGTCGAGCGCGAGCACTGGGTGGCCCTCGACCTGCACGCCCACCGAGCCCGTGCCCTCCACGCGCTGGGCCAACCTCAGGCCGCCCTTGCCGCCATCGAGGTCGGCAGGGCCCTGGCACGTCGGCACCAGCTCGAGGGCGGCGACGGCGCGCGCCGGCTGGAGGCAGCAGCCCGCGTCCTCGCCTGAGCGGGTCGGCTTCTCGTCAGACGGGCGTTCACCGCCGGCGGACTCACCCTCGCTACACGGGGGGCGCGCTGTCCGGCGTTTTTTGATCAGGCGCCTCAGGAGCGCTCAGCAGCCGAACCCGCACGCCGGCCTTGCCCGGCTCTGGAGCA
>JAERSX010000109.1 GCA_016845285.1 Deltaproteobacteria bacterium
GAGGAAGGCCGTCGAGCCCCTCGATGAGGGTGGTGAGTGCGTCGGAGGCGGCGAACGGCACGCTCTGCGGGGTTCTGATCTGGGCCCGGGCCTGCAGCAGGGCGGTGGCGTCCGCTTCCGGCATTGCGCGCAGGAAGACCGCTTGCTGCTCGGGAAGCACCTGGCGTTGGCGGGCCGTCACCATGACCCGTAGGGCGGGCGCGGTCTCGAGCCAGCTGGCGAGAAAGTTGCCATTGAATTGGAGGTCGTCGAGGACGAGCAGGGCCGGACCCCGCGCATGCAGCACCGCCGCCAGCTGTGTCATTCGGTCGCCGCCGGAGCCCTGGATCTGCAGGGCGGCGGCCACGGCTTCGGCCACAAGCTCGGGCCCGTCGAGTCCGTCGAGCTCCACCAGCCAAGACCCACCGGGAAATGCCACCGCGTTGTCCTCGGCGAAGCGGGAGCACAGACGGGTCTTTCCGGCTCCAGCTGGGCCGATCACCGTGAGCACGCGCGGCCCACCCTGCAGCCACCCCGCCAGCTGGTCGAGCTCGCTGCGTCGGCCGATGAAGCGGGTGGGTCGGTCGCGGAGCTGCGGAGTGGTGGTCGTCAGATCGGGAGCGGGGGGGGGCGCGCTGTGCCCATCGATGGCATCCAGGCGGTAGCCCTCCCCATAGACCGAGATGAGGTGCACGGGCTCGGCGGGCTCGGCCTCCACCTTCTTGCGGATCCGGGTGATGGCGTGGTGGGGCGCCCGGGTGCGGACGCCCTCGGCATAGCCCCAGACCTCCCGCAGCAGCTCGTCGCGGGAGACCACCGACCCCGCCTGTGCTGCGAGGTGCGCCAGCAAGCGGACCTCGAGGGCGGTGAGGGTGAGGGTGCGGTCGGGATGGACGACCTCGCGGCGGTCGAGGTGGACCGTCGCCAAGCCGAGGCGGAAGCTCTGGCACGCGGGTGATGACACAAGCCCATCCTACCCAGTGACCGTACCTGTGACAGGCGGCCAGGGCAGAGGTGGAACCGATTTTCGAGCCATCTTCAAGCCATTTGTATCGGACAGACCGGGCGAAGTTGGAGATGCCCGCTCACACAACCGAGCCGGGTTGAAGGAGAGGTCATGTCCGCCACGCCATCCAGGTATGTCTCATTCATCGGTCTTGCGCTTGTCGGCCTCTCGGCACAGGCGGCCCTCGCCAGCTCCTCATCGTGGTCGAGAGGCTCGGGGAGCGAGCTTGAGGTGGAAGCCTACGGTGCGGCCTGTGACGGGGTGACCATCGACACGATGGCCTTGCAAGACGCCCTGGATGCCCTGTCCGACGGCGACACCCTCGTCTTCCCGGCTGACGGTGCTACTCGCAGGATCTGCATCATCGATGAGGGGCTGGACCTCGTAGGCCTCGAGCGGGTGACCATCGACGGAAACGGTGCCACCATCGAAGCCGACGACAGCATGATGGACGGCCTCCACATGTTGAAGTTCTTGGAGCCCAGCGAGCTGACCATCCGGGACCTGACCATCGACGCCAACGCCACCAAGCGTTCAGCCGCTACGGGCGTGGAGCAGGACCGTGTATCCGGATACGCAGGTTCACTCATGTTCTATGGGGTTCAGGGCCTGCATGTCACCGACGTGGATGTGTTGGACTCCTGGCACGACAGCTTCTACCTGGGGCACGGTGATCGGCCCAACACAGATGTCCAGGTGGAGCGCCTCCGTACATCGGGTGCCGGACGCAACAACGTGACCATCATCGACTGCACGGACTGTGCCTTCGAGCAGAGCATCCTGGCGGATGCAGACGCCGGCAACTTCGACATCGAACCCTATGACGACGGCCAGGTAGTCGACGGGGTGTACCTGCTCGACTCCGTCATGCAGGCCGCTGGTGTACCGTGCATTCATGCCACCAACAGCTGGTCCGGGGCATCTGAGATTCGCAACCTCGTCTTTGCCAACAACGTCGTCTCGGAGTGCAATCTGTGGAAGGAGGGGGGAAACGGTGCTGGCATCCTCCTCCAGGACGTCGAGGATGTGTTGGTCGAGTCGAATTCCTTCGAGGACATCGACCTCCGCCGTGGGCGGCTCTCGATACACCGATCGACGACGGCCCACGCGCGTTCGGTGGTGGAGCTCTACGAAGCGCGCAGTGTGGTGGTTCGGTACAACCACTTCGATCGGATTGACTACGATCCCGACCATAGCCGGGTGTTCAACTTCCAGAACGACTCCTACGGCTACCAGGCAACCCACGAGGTCTACGGCAACGAGCTGTACACCATCCCGTCTACAACAGGTTGGTGCTGGGTCTCGGACAGCTCGCCCTTCAAGGCCGACGTGCAGCACCGGGTGTGGGACAACTACATCGTCACTGCCCTCCAGGCACCCAACCCAGGCTGCTACTGACTCAGCCCGGCTGCACGTCGTCAACCCAGTCGTACAGAACCGGAGTGCCGCAGGGTCCCCAGCACCTCCGCTTCCTTTTGGCAGGTCATCCCTATCGAAGAGGGCGTTGCAGCTGTTGGAGTCTGAGGAGAGAGGCGAGTCGCATGGGTGCTCCTTGGTCAGGCTGACAGGGTGTGGCGTCGGAGCGGGGTCATGGGGGAAACCCCGGCTATGTGGATTAGGCTTGCGCATGGCAAAACAGCAGGTCCCGGACACTCACCCCGGTCGGACACGCCGCTGGTGCAGCATCGGGTTGCTGTGCCTGATGATGTTGTCCTGGGTTGGCTATGCCGTGTTCGTGAGCTTCAAGCTGTCGGACGAGCAGATCTTCGAGCAGTGGATCGGCCTCCGTCTCACGCCCGATGTCACGATCCTCGACCTCACGCGGCGCGGTGGAGGTGACTTCCACACGGTGAGCATCTGCTTTCGCGCATCGCCTGAGACCGTCTCCGAGATCATCGCCACACGCGGCCTACAGCCAGCAACCGAGCCCGCTGACGCACCTGGCTGCCTCAGCGATGGCGGCCAGACCTTTGTACGGCTGGCAGGGGCTGGCAGCGGAACCCAGGATCAGACACGGATTCACGGGTTCTCGATGACCAGCCAGCAGCTGACTCACGACGCCTCGACAGGCACCGCCTATTTTGCGTTTCATGGATCGGACTGAGCCCGCTCACGGTTCGAGATCAGTGAGGTCTCGCCAGAGCGGATCGCCCCATCTCTCGAGGGACGCTCCCAAGACTCAGGCCACGCCCTCCTCTGGGAGGGCCTGACGCCGAGGCGATGGGCATCACGCCTCTGTGCGTGGCCTCGGCTGCTCCACCGCACCGGGTCCGCCCACTTTCGGGGGTTCGTGGCTCAGATGGTCTCGGTCGAAGCCGCGGATGTCGCCTATCCGTGGGCCGGCACGCCATCGAGCTGGGCCAGGCCCTCGGTGCGCTGCGCGACTGCCTCGCGGACGAGACCAGACTTCTCTCCACCCACCGCTCGGCCTGGCAAGAACTTGCCGGGTTGGCAAGTTCTTGCCACGCAGTCTTGAGTCAAGTCGGGCCGCCAACCGACAGAAACAACGCTGACAAGGGGGCTATGCGCACATCCGTGAGCACGGCCCGGTGCTGGCACGGGACTTGCTTTTCGTCAGGGCACGCGGTCCGTGACGGCGTCTGAGCTGTCGAGCCGCTTCACACCAACGAAGTGAGAGAACCCATGACCTACCGCACCTCCACGATCACCCTCCTCAGCCTCTCTGCACTCTCCTTCTCTGGCGCGGCCAGCGCGGCCAGCTACGTCCTTGTGGCCGAGACCGACGAGGGCTGCAAGCTCTACCTCGACGGCACGGACCTCGTGCAGGAGGGCTGCAATGTGCACGTCCGCAGCGGCGATGGCCAGACCAACACGGTCAACGGCCTGGGCAACCTGGTCGTGGGCTACGACGAGGACAGCGGGGACGACGACAAGACCGGCAGCCACAACCTCATCGTCGGCGCCGAGCACTCCTACAGCAGCTACGGCGGGCTGGTCGCTGGCCAGGACAACGAGGTCAGCGGAGCTGCCGCTTCGGTCACCGGTGGTCGAGACAACACCGCCAGTGGAGACCACACCGCGGTCCTCGGTGGCTATGTCAACACCACGAGCTGGACCTACTCCACCATCAGCGGCGGCCGAGAGAACGCCACAAACGCCTACTACACTTCGATTCTCGGTGGCTACCTGAACACCGCCGAGGGGCACTACGCCTCGGTCAGCGGTGGTCGAGACAACACCGCGAGCGGCGTCTACGCCTCGGTCAGCGGCGGCTACGAAAACGACGCCACGGGCGGCTACGCCTCGGTCGGCGGCGGCCGCTCCAACGAGGCCAGCGGCTCCTACGCGTCGGTCGGCGCGGGCCGCTCCAACATCGCCAGCGGCGACTACGCCGTGGTCAGCGGCGGCGTCGAGAACGAAGCCACCGGCTCCTACGCAACAGTCAGCGCGGGCCACGACAACAACGCAAGTGGGGCCTACGCCGTGGTCAGCGGCGGCTCTGAGAACGACGCCATCGGGCAACACGCCTCGGTCAGCGGCGGCAACACCAACGCTGCCAGCGGGGACTACGCCTCGGTCAGCGGCGGCCACTACAACGATGCACAGGGGATCGCCGGCTCGGTCAGCGGCGGCCGCTCCAACGCTGCCAGCGGGGACTACGCTGTGG
>JAERSX010000110.1 GCA_016845285.1 Deltaproteobacteria bacterium
TGAGCTTCAGCCCACCGAATTCCTCGCTGGAGTCACGCCCTTCGTGGAGCTCTCGCATCCACCAGCCCCACAGGGGGGCGGCCAGATCGCTCGCGGAGGCACCCAAGGTCTCGGGCTGGTCCATTCCCATCCACAGCGCGCCTGCGTAGCGTGAGGTGCTTCCCACGAACCAGAGATCCTTCTCCTTGTCCGTGGTGCCCGTCTTTCCGATGGCCGGACCTCTGTAGCCCTGGAAGCCAGCTGCGCCCCGGCTGGTCCCACCTGTGCCGTACTCGATGACCAGCCGCATGAGGTCGCGGGTCATGGCGGAAGCCTCCTCGCTCAGCACGCGCTCTCCGGGGTCGGGGGGGGCGACCCGCATCACTCCGGCGGCGTCGAAGGCGGCGATCACCGCTCGGGAGTGGGCGAGCTCTCCGCCGCGGGCGACGGTGGCGACGAAGCGCGTCATCTCGAGCGGTGTGACCTCGCCCTGACCCAGCGCCAGGCCCATCTCGAGAGGCCAGTCGTCGGTCTTGAAGCCCCACGATGTCGCCATGTCCTTCATCGCCTGGGGCCCTCCGAGCCTCTCCAGCAAGGTGGCGGTGGCGATGTTCTGGCTCCAGGCCAGGCCCATGGCCAGGGTCGAGGTGTGGCTGTACTCGCCGCCTACGTTTCGGGGCCGCCAGCCGTTGGTGTTCGGAAAGGTGCGCAGGGCGTTGGGCACGGTCTTGTGGGCGTGCCAGGCGGGCTGGCCCTCCTCGTCTTGTCTGCTGAAGGCCATCGCGTAGACCAGCGGCTTGATGGACGAGCCGCTCTGACGCCGTGCCTGGGTGACCCGGTTGAAGTCTGTCGACAGGGCCACGCTGCCCCCGTAGGCCGCGACCAGCCTGCCGGTCTCCAGATCCACCAGGGCGGCGGCGGTCTCCATGGTGCCCTCATAGCGACGACCCGTGGCCTTCTGGAGGAACGCCAAGCGCTCGGGGAGCAGCGCCTCACTGCGCTCCTGGAGCACGAGGTCGAGGCCGGTGAACACATCCAGGCCGGCGCCGTAGAGCACCGCAGAGTCGAGCTCGGCCTCCAGCTGCTGCCGGACCGCCTGGAGGTAGGAGGGGTGTTGGTCCGGCGGCAGGATGTTGGCCTGGGCCACGACCGGCTCGTTGATGGCGTCGTCGACGTACCAGCCAGCGAGCTTCATCCGTCCCAAGACGACGTCTCGACGCTCTCGGGCGATGTCTGGGTGGACGTTGGGGCTGAAGCGTCCGGGGGCTGGGAGGATGGCTGCCAGGGTCGCGGCCTGGTTCAGGCTGAGGTCGCGGGCCGACACGCCGTAGTAGTACCGCGCGGCGGCCTCGAAGCCGCAGATGCTGAAGCTCCCGAGCTGACCCAGGTAGGGCGCGTCCAGGTACATCTGGAGGACGCCTTCCTTGCCCAGGTGCTGGTCCAGGGCCACCGCGGACAGGGCCTCGCGGACCTTCCGCAGGTACGTCTTGTCCTTGTCCTGGCTCAGGTTCCGCACCACCTGCATGGTGAGGGTGCTGGCGCCCTGCTGCACGCCCTTCCCTCGCACATTGGCCCACGCTGCGCGCAGGATGGCGGTGGGCTTGACCCCCATGTGGGCGTAGTAGTCCTCGTCCTCTGCCGCCAGGATGGCGGCCACCAGGTGGTCGGGGGCCGCAGCCAGGGGCAGGTGCCAGCGAATCTCGGAGTCGGGCCCCGTCAGCATGCCGACCTGGACGGGCTCGAAGGCGAGGGGTCGCGTCCAGTCCTCGTTGCCGGCCGGCTGAACCCCCTCTGTGAAGCGACCGCCACGCAGCAAGACATCGCCGGTGTCCGGGCAAAACTCACCGGGCTGGCTGGGCGGGCAGGCGGTGACGTACTCACGAGACTGGGCGTGTGCAGTCAACAGCTCCGGCGTCAGCTCCTCCAGGTCGGCGTGGCCGGACCAGACCCGTGCCGGGAAGCTCCAGCCGGGATGGGCGACCTCGTGGCGCAGGTGCGCGTCTGCCAGCTTCGCGGTTTTGTCGCGGAGCTCGACCCACTCCGGCCACCCGAGGAAGCCGAGGGTCAGCGCGAAGCCGACTCCGAAGAGCACGGTCAGGCGCTGGGCGAGGTGCAGGCCCTGTCGCAGGCGGCTCTTCTGGTGGACGGGTGCCCGGCTGGGTCTGGTCCTCGTGACCCGTCGGGGCGTGGTGGCCGCTTGTTTTTGACGCAGGGCGTCGAGGACCTCTGCTGCAGCACGGTCTCCCGCCTCCAGCGCTCCCTCCATGAAGCCCACTTGCTCTCGTGCCGTCTCCGTTCCGGCCCAGTGGACTCGGCCCACGGGGTCCTGAAGCGCAGGTGCTGCCGCCGTCAGCAGCCCGGGCGGTGCGTTGCCCACCGGGCACCCGCGTGTCCACGGCTCCCGGCCCCAGTCCTGGATCAGGAGGCGCTCGGGGGAGCGGGCCTCCTCGCCGAAGAAGGAGCCGAGGGCGTCGCGGAGGCGATCGTCTCGCCTCCGCTCGCTGAGGCCTTGCAGCTCCCGTGCATCTCGGGCCACCACGAAGCCCACCAGCGCCCCGCGGGAGCCGTCCTGTGGGGAGTTGTCGTAGATGATGCTGAAGGGCCCGCGGTCACAGACGACCTCGCCAGAGAGGCCCTCTTCACGCCAGAAGGGCTGCTCGTAGATCGCGATGACCTTGGTCGTGCTGCCCATGGACATCTTCTGGTGCAGCTGCTCACGCGCGGCCGGCAGGAAGGGGTCCCACTCGATGAGGTTGCAGAGGTTGGGGGGCAAGGCGGCGATGACCCTCCGGGCCCGCCAGACCCCCTGGTCTGTGTGGACGACCACCTTGTCGTCATCGTGCACGACCCGACGCACGGGAGTGCTGAGCACCACCCGCTGGCCCAGCTTGGCTGCCAGCTTCGGCGCGATGGAGCCCATGCCCTCCACGAGGCGATCCTGCTGGTGTCCGCCCGTGGTCTCGATGAGGTGCTTGAAGCCGCCGCTGCTCGCGCAGTAGGTGAGGAACCACAGGAGCGAGAGCTCCTGCATCTCCGCACCGAAGATCACCCGAATGGCGGGGGCCAGGGCGGCGAGCGGGCGAGCGGTCAGCTGCTGCTCGACGAAGCGCTGGAGCGTCTCGCTGTCTTGTTGCCAGGCGTCGGGGGCCTCGTCAGGGGTCGCGGCATCCACGTCGCGCGCGAGCTTGTCCATCTTCCGCAGGGCGCGGTGCACGCGGAGGAGGTCGAGCACCCGGAATGGCGGAATGGTGCCCCGGTAGCGCTTCTGCTTTCCCAGCACGTCCAGGATGGCCTTGCCCTCGACGTGGGTGGGGAAGGTGGTGAGGCCGAGCTCGCTGATGAGGGCCAGCATCCGCTTCTGGGTGGGGCCGACCCACTGGGCGCCGCGGTCGTAGGCCACCCCATCGATCACCTCGGTGAGCGTGCGTCCGCCCACCCGATCTCGGGCCTCGAGCACCACGACGTCGACGCCCGCGGCGCGCAGCTGCGTGGCTGCACGAAGCCCAGAGAGGCCTGCGCCGATGACGATGACCTGAGCGCTTCGTTTCTTGGGGGGCAACAATCCTCCGGCTGACGGACGCTATCACC
>JAERSX010000111.1 GCA_016845285.1 Deltaproteobacteria bacterium
GGCATGGGAGCGAATCACTTCAACTGGGACTACCGCCGGGAGGTCAGCCTCGCAGCCTGGCTGCAGGACGAAGGCTGGGACGTGTGGGTCCCAGATCTCCGGGGCGACCCGGGCACGCGGGCGCCAGGGCGCCGAGACGCGCGTTCGTTCGACTTCGACCACCACGCCACCCAAGACCTCCCCGCCATCGTGGATGCAGTCCTCGAAGAGACAGGCGCCGAGCGGCTGTCCTGGGTGGGCCACAGCATGGGCGGCATGCTGCTCTACACCGCGCTGGCGCAATACCCCGACAAGATCGCCGCCGGCGTCGCTATCGCATCACCGGTTCGCTTCGATGACGTCCGAGGCGTGCCAGCCCTGCTTCAGGCGTCGCGTCCCCTCCTGGCAGGCCCCGGCATGGTGCCCCTCGAGGGCATGGCTGCCGCGAGCACGGTGCTCGGACGGGCGAACCCCTTCCTGGGCAGGTTGAGCTACCGCGACAACCTCGAACCGGGTGTCTTCGCCGGCCTCAGACGCAGCGCGCTGCAGAACATTCCCCGAGCCATGGCACATCAGGCCCTGGGCTGGCTCCGCGACGGAGAGCTCACGACACGCGAGGGCGAGTCGTGGCTTCGGAACCCAGAGCACCCAGTTCCCTTGCTGGTCCTGGCCGCCGACGCCGACCGCATCGCTCCTCTGGAGGGTGTCCTCGCGGCCTGCGAGATCTTGTCGCCATGTGAAGCCCGCACGCTGGGTCTCGAGTCGGGCATGCCCACACCCCAGGGCCACATCGATCCTGTCTTGGGACGTCACGCTCGCACCAAGGTCTACCCAGAGGTGAGCAGGTGGCTAAAGGAGTCGTCCAGCCCGAACACGGGCACAGGTACCTAGGAGGGCTCCTTGGCAAAGCGGAAACGCTCGGGCATTCGTCTGCTGCTCTGGCTCGGCGCCATCGCGCTACTGCTGATGGTCGTCACCACCGTGGGCGTGGTGTTGCTGGTGGGGGAGAGCTTCCCTCCCCTCGACAAGGAAGCACGCTGGCTTCACTACCGTGTGTCTCCCATGACCGCGGACTCGCCGGGCAACGAGGGGCTCTTCATGGACCCCCTCGACATGCCGCCCCTCACAAGTGAGGTCACCGCCGCGCTGCGTCACGCAGCCGAGGACGAGCAGATCAGCGGGCTCTTCCTGGAGGTCGGTGGGTCAGGCATGGGCTGGGCGCAGACCCAGGACATGCGCGACGCCATCGCAGCCTTCCGTGCGTCGGGCAAGCCCTGTGTGGCTTGGGGAGACGCCCTGGGAAACAAGGAGTACTACCTGGCCTCGGCCTGCGGAGAGGTCCATCTGGCGCCAGCGGGACTGGTCCTGGTGAACGGTCTGTCGGTCACCCAGATGTACTACCAAGGCGCCTTCGAACGCTTCGGCATCAGCGCCAACTTCGAGCACGTCGGCGACTTCAAGAGCGCCATCGAACCCTACCAGCGCAGCGGCCCCTCCGAGCCCGCCGCCCAGGCCATGAACCTGCTGCTCGACTCTCTCTACGAGCAGCTGGTGGCCGGCATCGCCGAGGGCCGCCAGTGGGAACTCCACGTGGCACAGGCCGTGGTCGACGATCCCCCCATGAATCCCCGCGCGGCCCTGGAGGTCGGGCTGGTGGACGGCTTGAGCTTCCGAGACGAGGTGCTCGAGGAGTCCGCAGGGGACGAGCGCACCACCATGTCCGCGTACCTGCGGGATCGCCGCATCGCATGGGGCAGCGGCGGCAAGACCATCGCGATCATCCACGCCGAAGGCACCATCATCGGGGGCTCCAGCGCGCAGGATGTCTTCGGGGGTCGCTACGTGGGAGACCGCAGCCTGCGCAAGCAACTCACCCAGGTACGCGAGGACGACGACATCGCCGCCGTCGTGCTCCGTGTGAACAGCCCGGGCGGCAGCGGGTCAGCCAGCGATGCCATCTGGCGCGAGGTCTCGCTCACCCAAGAGGTCAAGCCCGTGATCGTCAGCATGGGCGACTACGCTGCGAGCGGCGGCTACTACATCAGCATGGGCGCCGACCGCATCTATGCCCAGCCCGGCACGCTGACTGGCTCCATCGGCGTCTTCGGCGGGAAGATCAATCCCTCGGGCGCTCTCGAAGACCTGGGTCTGGCCTTCCACACCTACGAGCGCGGTGCACACTCCACGCTGCTCAGCGGCACCCACGACTTCGACGAAGCGGGGCGAGCGAAGTTCCAGAGCTTCCTCTCGGGCTTCTACGAGATCTTCGTGACCAAGGCTGCCGACGGCCGTGGCATGACCTACGACGAGCTCCATGCCGTGGCACAGGGACGGGTCTGGACCGGTGAGCAAGCCCTGGAGCGCGGGCTGGTCGACGAGCTCGGCTCCCTCGACGACGCCCTCGCCCACGCCGCGAGTGTGGCCGCAGTGGAGGGCGACTACGCCGTCCAGCGCTTCCCCGAGCGCCAGTCCTTCCTCGACGCCCTCTTCGCAGAGATGGAGTCGCCCGAGGAGGCGGCGCTGGGGCCCCTGGCAGTGGTGCCAGGAGCCAAGGAGGCGCTCGGCGAGCTGACCCGACTCGACCGAGTCTTGGCAGACGGAAACGTGGCTGCTCTCAGCCCGGCTTCGGGCCTCCGCTTCGACTGAGCCCGAGGCCCTCGTTCACTCGCAGAGGGTGCTCTCCGAGAAGGTACACAGCCCGGCAAAGGTGAACTTTCCGGCCATGAAGGTGGACAACACGGTGTTGATGTTGTCGAAGTCTTCGACGTCGGCGTTGACCAGCCCGGCCACACCCACCGCGTAGATGGTCTCGTCACCGAGGGCATCGCCCGGCACGGTGACCGCGACCTCTCCTTCCCCGTGGCTGAAGTCGTACAACTCGGTGATGTCGCTCGGCTCGTTGCTGAAGACGACCTGGGAGGTGGCGGTGTCGATGACGACGACGAGCGCGGCGTCGAAGCCCTGCCCGCTCAGGTCGATGTCGAGGTCTTGGCCGGCGGTATGGGCCGACTCGATGCCCGGCTCCGGAGCGGGCGGTGCGCCCACCAGGATGGCGCGGTCCTCGTCGTCCCAGTCGGCCTCGATGGTCACGTCCACACCCGAGGTGTACTCCAGGCCATCGTCGCCGTTGCTGCCGTACTGACCGTCGACGTCGCCCTCGGCCATGGTGACCGAGCCATTGGCCGAGCTCACGAGCGACAGCGCGGCACCCTTGATGGGAGCGTTCTCGATGTCCGTGACCTCGGCGGCGTCGGCCAGGAACGCAGTGGCCCGCGCGCCCGACGCGAAGTCGGTGCCCTCGAGCGCCAAGGCGATGGTCTCGTCTTCGGGCGGCTCGACCCCGAGGAAGAAGGCCTCCACCACGAAGCTGTTTGTGATGCCCTCGACCTTGTCGCTGATGTCGGAGAGCTGGTCGCAGCCTGCCGTGCTCAGCAAGAGGGCGCAGGCCAAGATGGACGAAGTAGAAATGTTACGCATCATGGTCCTCCCTGGACCGCAGGTCAGGGTTTCGCGAACCCCGCCCGTCGCCCGAGCTTCCCGCGGGATCGAGCCATTGACAAGGTCGCCGAGCACAGCTAACTGCCGATGCCTTCTGCCGAGAAATGCAGCAGAGTTCGAATCGCGCCCAGCGCCAGGGAGCCCACCATGGCCAGCAACACCAAGCAGACCAAGTACCGC
>JAERSX010000112.1 GCA_016845285.1 Deltaproteobacteria bacterium
TGAAGTCCCTCGACGATCGTCCCGACGTGCGATGCCTGGTGCGCGAGGTGAAGGAACGGGGCCGTGGCAGCACCGCAGGCCGGTACCTCAGGGAGTTCATCGATCGCCGACCCGGCCTCAAGGCCGACTCCTCCGAGGACACCGTGCCCCCTGCCGTCGACGAGCCCACCCAGCCCGACCCGTACCCCGTGGCCTGAGCGCGCCCCTCAGCGCATCCACTGTGGGTCTTCGAGGGCCTCGGCGAAGCAGTCCTCAGGCGAGGTCCGCGGGTTGCAGCCCACCGGAAGACCCCCTGGAACAGCCGCCTGGTAGCCCGTCTCCTCATGAACCTCGGGGTAGTCGGTGCTCAGGCAGTGGGCCCCGCTCGCCACCGCAGCCTCGAGCCGGGCCGTCGAGCCGTCCTCGGGCGCACCGCCGGCGTCTGCACGGGTTCGCACGAGGAAGCCGGCGTCCACGGCCTCGCCGCTGCTCTCTGCGCTGCCTTCGGGGTCGTCCATCAAGAAGAAGGCGGCGAGGTCGTGGTCGGCATCGACGAGGGGGAAGAGCGGTCGACCAGCGACGGTGGTCTGCCCTGCGGTGTAGGCCTCGCGACCGTCGCCCGAGTCGAGCAGCACGAAGATCGCCTTGCCACGGAGCTCGCCCAGGAGCGGCCAGCCGTCGCTCAGCACACTCTCGCGCAGGGTCGCGTGGGCTCCCTGTTGATCGTCGGGGGTCCACATGGCCTCACGAGGCCACCCCGCCAGCACGGCCTCGTCGAGCTCGTCCGGTCGCTCGGTCATGGCCAGCGAGGCCAGCTCGTCCTTGGGCTCGATGAGCACGATGAGCGGGAAGTGGGCAGGGTTGCGCTCAGACCAGATCCGCAGCACCTCCAGGCAGCCCACCAGGGTCCCGCAGGTGGTCTGATCGTCCACGATTGGGGCGTGGTAGACATCGACGCCCTCGGTGTCTTCGTTGTACCAGACGTCCAGCTCGAACTGCCGCACACCCAGCTCACCAGCCTGCACATCGAGGGGCTGGTGGGTGTACTCCCACTCGTCGACGAGCGCGGGGTCGGGGGCGATGTGGTAGCTGTTGTGGGTGCCCAGGACCTGCCCGTGAGAGACGCGCAGCACGTCGTCCAGGGGATAGGACCAGTCGAGGACACCAGCACCGGTGTCGGCAGTGTCGGCGGGCGGCGTCCCTGCGCAGCCGGCGGCCACCCACAGAGCGCACACCAGGGTCAGCGGCACGGTACGGAACATGTGCCGAGCCTACAAGACGCTGGCGGTGGCCGCTGGCTCTCGCGCACGAGCCCCACGCCGGCGTCAGATCCCCCAGGCACCCGACACGTGCAGGTTGGCCCCGTTCACGTAGCTGGCCTCGTCGCTCAGGAGGTAGCGAACGGCGTGCACCGCGTCGTCGAGGGTTCCGATGCGTCTCGCGGGGATCTTGTCCCGCATGGCATCGAGTTCCTCGGCCGGTGCCGAGCCCGAGTCGAGGAACCCTGGCGACACGCAGTTGGACGTCACACCACAGCGAGCCCCAGCCTTCGCAAGCGTCCGTGTCAAAGCTAGAACACCGACTTTCGCAATATAATGAGCCGTCACCATAGGGTTGGCCTGGAGCTTGTCCGCGTTGGCCATGGAGAAGGTGACGATGCGGCCCCAACCCCTGGCCTTCATGCCCGGCAGGGCTGCCTGAGCCAGGAAGAAGACCGGGTCGAGGTTGTTGGCGAACATGTCGCGCCAGCCCTCGTCGGACTCCTGGAGCAGGGGGACCCGGTGGTAGGGACCCGCCGCGATCACCAGGGCGTCGATGGGATCGGTGGCGGCGATCAGTGCCCGGCAGGCGACGGGGTCGGAGGCGTCGACGGGGTGCCAGCTTGCACCAGCCGCCTCGAGCTCTTCGGCCCGCGAGCTGCGCCCAGCGATGCTCAGACGCCAGCCGCGCGCGAGCAGATCGGCACCCACGGCCCGGCCGATGCCACGGGCTCCTCCAACGATGAGCGCATGGCGCGGGCTCACGGATCCTCCTGGTGACGGACTACTTCGTCCCGAACTTCGGCCAGCTGACGATCTCGAGCCCCGTCAGCGTGGTCGTGCCACCGCCTTCGATGTCGGTCATCTCGACCTCACCAGTGAGCTCACCCCAGATGTAGTCGGCGCTCTCGTCGCGCCCGAGCACCTCGAAGGTGACCTCGGTCGTCGGCTCGCCCTGGTAGTAGAACGTGTAGCCGTTGTGGATCGTGTCGACGTAGATGACCTTCTCGACAGACAGCGAGGTCTCCTCGCGGATGTCGCCCTTGAGCTCCAGCTGCACCTCGATCTCGTCGAGCTCCTGCTCACCTTGCACATACGAGGTCGCTCCACCGGTCCAGTAGCCGTAGTCAGCCACCCAGTCCGAGCTACCGAAGGTCGCGGTGAACACGGGGTCTTCGGGGGTCATGAGATCCGAGTCGGAGTCGGAGTCGGAGTCGGAGTCGGAGTCGGAGTCGGAGTCGGAGTCGGAGTCGCTGTCGGAGTCCGAATCTGTGTCGGCGTCCGCCTCCGCTGGGGCCGTCCCGCCGGTGTCATCATCCTTGTCGCCGCATCCGCCGAGCGCGAGAGGGATGCCGAAGATGAGCACGAGACTGGCGGGCCGCATGGAGGCTCCTGATCAGAGGGGCGGACCGCATTGTAGGCGACGATCGCGCCGGCCTCGACCTTGGAGCTGCGGCTGGACCACTTCGGGCTGGGTGCGAGCAGGACATGGAGCGCCTGCGCCCAGCTCCAGCGTCTCAGATGCGGGGCACGTCGTAGAGCAGGACCACATCGTCGGTGTGCGCAGCCCGTGCCATCCACCGTGGACGCTCGGTCTCCAAGGCACCGTGTAGCGCTCCCAGACGCCGGGCCATCTCGGGGCCCGGGTCGTAGCGCAGGCCGAGGTCGACGAGCTCGGTGCCCGACACGCCGGGCTGACGCACCCAGGCCACATCGGGCCAACCAGCCACATGTTCCACCACAGCCGGCCCCTCGACCAACCCCTCGAGACCGCTCGGAACGGCATCGTGGAGGCCCGAGACCAGGAGCCCATACCCCCGCTCCACGCTGGCCACGAGGGCGACACCACGGGGTCGACCCGCGAGCACGCGCGCACGCTCTGCGTCGGGCACGCCCTCCCCGGCGAGCACCACGTCCAGGGCCTCGCCGTCTTCGCGTCGGATGCCGGCTCTGACCCAGGACGGCTCGCCCAGGAGCAGCTCGAACTCCAGATCGACATGGCCGTTGAAGTGGGCCAGGGCTCGGAACTGGGAGGCTGCCCGGTCGTCGAGCAAGGCGCCCAGCTGGCGGCTGATGGCCTCGGTGAGCGCCGCGCCCCGCCCCTGCACGGCCACGCCCAGACAGCGCCCGGAGGGCCGGCACATGAGACCCACCTTCTCGGCGCCGCCGCGCACGAGCGCAGCCAGCACCTGATCTTCCGGACCTTCGGGCACGTGGGTGAGGTGGCGGACCATGGCGAGGTGGGCCAACACGCGGGCGCGTCGGACGACCTCGGACTCCTGGGCCAACGTCATGCAGGCTCTCCTGTGAGGCGTCGCGCCCAGCGCTCGCCGACTTGGATGTAGGCGTAGCGGGCCTCGTCGCCCAGCTGCATCAGGGTCGCGCCAGTGACGACCACACCGCCACCGGGCGCCGGCCCCAAGGTGAAGTCCACGATGGCGGGAACACCGCTCGCATCGGCCTCGGCGAGGAGATGAGCCTCGTCGTCCGAGACCACGTAGACGGTGTCGGTCAGCTGCGTCTGGAGCACGAGAGCCTCGTCGGTCACGGTGAAGGGGCGATCCTTCATCACGGACTCGCGGGCGACATATGCGGCGACCGCCGACGCCAAGGCGGCCACATCGGTCCAG
>JAERSX010000113.1 GCA_016845285.1 Deltaproteobacteria bacterium
ATTCATCCATCACCTGCACGCCGAAGGTCTCCCTGCACTGGTGGGCCAAGCGCCTCCCGTTGCCTGACCATGCGCCCCCGTACACCGTGGGCGCACACCGCTCGTGTGTGGCGAGGGTCTGGCCCGTCGCCACGTCGACCAGTCGAAGCTCTCCCGACATCCTCGTTCCCAGAGCCACCCGGGTGCTGCCAGGGGCCCATGCGGCGTAGGCGACGTGCTCCTCCTGGGTAGGGGGCGTGACCTGTCTCATTGGGATCGAGCGGTTCAGGGTCACCAGGAGCTGCTCCCACAGACGATTGACCAGGTCCTGCTCCCCGGCCTCACGGGCCAGCGACAGGCCCGCGACGGCCCGGAGGAGGGAGGCTGCATTTCGCCGCTTTGCGCTGTCTTCGTTCGACCGCATGGCCAGCAGAGCCGCGGTTGCGCTGTCCCGCTCCCGCTGGGCGGTCTCCTTGCGTTGCCGCTCGCTGGTGACGAGCGCCTCCTTCACACGAAGCCGTTCCTCCCGCTGTCCCAGCGCTCCGATCAAGACCACGATCAGCAGGGCCACCAGGGCCATCACACCACTGGCGGCCAGACGCCGCAGTCGCCGGCGGGCCCGTGCCTGCGTGGAGCTTGCTTCGAGGAAGCTGTCGGCGAGGGGCGACAGCTCCAGCTTGCGCGTCGACCGTGCCGAGAGGGCTTCCTGCAGGAGGATTCCCGACAGACAGGCCTCGGGGTGCTTGTCCTGGCGGTTCCACTGCTGTGCTGCTGCCTCCAGATCGTTCGCGAGACGGTGGTCGGATCGGCCCTCGTCGAGCCAGCGCCTCAGCTGGTGCCAGTGGGTGATCAGGGCCTCGTGCACCAGCTCGACGTCGGTGTTCCCATCGCCGGCCCGGCGCAGGTTGACGAGTCGGAACTGCACCAGGCGCTCGAGAGCGTCGTCCACACCTGGTCCCACCGCCTCCTGAAGCTCGGAGAGCGGGCGGACGGCCCGGGTCTCCTCCGGGGTCACCAGCCGCAGGAGGAGGCGTCGGTGGATCGCGTGCTCATCGGCCGAGATCCCCGCCAGCACTCCGTCGGCATGGGTTGCGAGCGCCCCCTGAAGACCCCCGATGTCGTCGAGGGCGGACCTTGGGATCACCTGCCTGTGGATGTCCCGACGCTCCCAGAGCAGGCTGCCGGCCACCTGCAGCAGGGGCAGGGAGGCCACCAGGCCGTCGGTGGCGGCCACCAGACGGTCGACCATCTCGTCGTCTTCCCAGCGAAAGCCCCGGGCGCGGATCGGAGCCTCCAGGATCTGACGCAGTCCCGCTGGTCCGGGTGGCTGCACCACGAAGACCCGTGAGAGGCCCCGTCGGATGTCGGCGTCCAGTGCGAGCCGGCCGAGGAAGTCATCGCGCAGGGTGAGGATCACGCGGACCGGATCGATGGGGTCGTCTGCGGCGAGGACGATGCTGCGCAGGTAGGCGAGCCGGGTCTCGCTGTCCGAGGTCGCCAGGAGCTCTTCGAGCTGGTCGACGAACAGGACAGCGCTGCGGCCCAGCTGGGTGGCCTTCGTGCGCATGATGCGTCCGAGGAGGAACGGATCGGCGCGGAGGGCGGCGGGCGAGATCCGCATGTTTCGCGATGCGCTCTCCGTCGACGGCTCGGGGGAGAGCAGGTTGTCGGTCTTGGTGTGGCTGGACGCGTTCCCGCGGAGCGCGCTGGCGAGCATCCCGAAGGGGTCGCGTCCGGGCCGAACCTCGACCAGCCAGGTGGCACCCTGCTCGCGCAGGCGTGGGATGAGGCCGCCCAACACCAGGGAGCTCTTGCCCGTGCCCGACGGGCCTACAAGGGGAAGGATGGACTGGCTGCGGAGCTGCTCCACCAGGAGCGACACCTCGGAGTCCCGACCGTGGAAGCCCCGTGCCCCGGACTCGGTGAAGCGGGAGAGTCCGCGGAAGGGAGGTCCGTGGCGGTCCGTGGCAGCGGGGCGGACGAACTGGTCGAGCTGTCGGCACAGCTCCTCTGCGGACGGTCGTCTCCTCGGATCTGGCGACAGGCAGCGCTGTGTGAGAGAGGCCAATGCAGGTGGCAGGTCGTGTGGGACCGGCGGCTCGGTCAGCTCCAGGACCCGCTGGGCGACGGACGCCACCGCGGACACGTTGTCGTCAAAGGGACGATCGTTTCGGAGCGTCTCCCAGATCAACACACCGAAGGCCCAGATGTCCGCTGCCGGAGTGGGTGGGTCGCCGCGGAACTGCTCGGGCGACATGTACGGTGGTGTGCCGCAGATCTGGTTCCGTTGTGTGCTGGGAATTCCCAGGGACTCCAAGGTCTTGATCGTGCCGTCATCCGACGGGACCTCGATGCGGCGGGCGAGTCCGAAGTCCGCCACGCGTGCCCGTCCGTCGGTTCCGATGAGCACATTCTCTGGCTTGAGGTCCTGGTGGACCACGCCCGCTCGATGGGCGCCGGCCAGGGCATCTGCGATTCCGCGCAGGATGCGCGCCCCCTCGAGTGCGGCGAGGGGGCCGTCGTCCAGACGCTGTCGCAGGGACCCACCGTCGATGAGCTCGAGCGCGAGCCAGACCGCTCCCTTGTGCACGCCCGTGGCATAGATCTGGACGATGTGGGGGTGGCTGAAGTGTGCCGTGGTCTGGGCTTCTCGGAGGAGCAGGCTTCCGAGGTGTGCATGCGACTCGTGCAGGACCTTGAGGGCGACACGTCGGCCCAGGATCTCGTCACGGGCCACCCAGACCACACCCATGCCGCCGCGGCCGAGCGGGCGCATGATGCGCAGTTCGCCTACCTGTTCTCCTATCTGGAAGCGTGAGGTACGCGATGACGCCGCTGGCGAGGGGCTTGCTTCTCCACCGAAGTCGCTGTCGAGCGCAATGGTCTCCTTACTCGCCACCGCTGGGTCCACTCACTGCTTGGGGAGTTGCCGTTCGCTGGGAGTTGCCGACTCCCGCGCCCCCAACAGTACTGCATGCCAGCCGACGCCGTGGGATGTCTGCTGATTCGTGAGCACGACTGCGGACCTGTGTGATGGGCTTTCCGTTCCGCTCGCTCTCGTCGACGCCTGGCGGGGTGAGGTCGGCACACCCCTGGAGGCGTCGGCCCTCACCGTGTCGGAGCTAGGTCCTCCTCAAGGGCAGCCCTCGAAGCTGATGTCGTCGATGTCGCCGCCGTAGCCGGCGTGGGTGTCCTGACCGCCGAGGATGGTCAGGCGGCGGACGGTGACCGGTGCTTCTTCGGTCCAGCTGCCCACCTCGCTGCCGTCGACCCAGAAGGTCCACACCCCGTCGAGATCGCGCTCGGCCTGGAGGCTGTGCCAGGAGTCGATGGTCGGCGTGAACTGCTGGGTGATCTGCCGGCCGGCGTCGCCGTTGTCGAAGGGGGTGTTCTCCAGGAGCATGGCGCCCGCCGAGGAGCCGTTCTGGGTCTCGTTGGACAGGGCCAGGCAGATGCCGCTGCCGATGCGATCCGACACGCCTGGCACCTCGATCCCGTCGCCCGAGTCGTCGGTCATGCAGATGACCACCTGGGCCTCGTCGGTGTAGACGTCGGTGCCCTCGCGCAGGACCATGCGGGCGGAGATGTCGAGGGCGCCAGGTTCGTCTCGAGACAGGGTGGTCGTGGCCATGGCCCACTCGCTGCTGCTGCGGAAGAGGCGGGCGGCGCCGCCGCTCAGCTCGGCGTCGCCCGTGAGCTCGCCGAAGGAGCCCCAGCCCGAGGAGAAGTCCTCGTCGACGTGTGTCAGGCAGTCGGGGTGCACGGTGGTCAGCGTGGTGCCGGCATCACCCTGAAGGCCACTGGCAGTCGGGGTGACGGTGCAGGTGACCTCGTCGTACTCGTCCGTCTCGTCCGCGCCGAGGATCGCGCCCGTGCCCACCTCGGTGCCGTCGATGCTCCAGCTGTAGCTGTAGCTGACCTCGTCGCCGTCGGGGTCGACCGACTCGGAGGTCACCGAGCAGCTCAGGTCCTGGCCGTCCCGTGGCCGGTCCGGGCTGATGGCCACCTCCGGAGCCGAGGGCGGCTCGTCGGAGGAGCCGTCGTCACCACCATCGTCGCTGCCGCCATCGTCTCCGCCGTCGCCGCCACCGTCGTCTCCCTGGCACTCATCGGAGCCGAAGCAGTCGTCGTCCTCGCAGTCGAAGAGCTCGTCACGGTCCTGGTCGGCTCCGTCGCTGCACTCGCCGGGCTCGTCCCCCTCGTGCTCGATCTCGAGC
>JAERSX010000114.1 GCA_016845285.1 Deltaproteobacteria bacterium
GTCAACAACCCCCTGGGTGTCGAGGTCAAGGTGACCCCGAAGGCCTCCATCAAGGAGCTGAAGGTCGCCGTGGGCGCCGACTGCGGGGGCTGACTGGCGGTGACCGCCCGCCTCAAGGGCAACGCCAAGTACAAGGCCGGCGGGCTGTCCGGCAAGGTGCCCTTCACCGCCAAGGTGGGCGGCACCTTGGCCTTCGAGCTGGAGGAAGAGGGCAAGGGCTGGACGGTCACCGGAGAGCTCGTAGAGATCGACAAGGTGAAGCTCGAGAGCGAGCTCGTCGGCACCCTCGACGTCACCGACTTCCTCGGCGACTGGACCCGCAAGGCCCTCGACAAGGCTCCGCCCATCGACCTCGGCAAGATCGGCGGCGACAAGATGCCCCTGAGGGCCCTGCGCCTCGGCAGCGTGGGCGACGCCTTGGAGATCCAGGCCTTGACCCAGGTGGTGGGCGGCAAGCCAGTCAACAAGGGCTCCGGCAGCGTGGGCGGCGCCTGGGAGCTCCGCATGCACGAGGACACCGCCCTCGCCATGGCCCGCCGCAAGGCCTTCGAGCTCGGGACCATCGACTACGAGGTGGCCATCGACCCCCGCAGCCTGGTCTTCGACGGCAGCGGATTCACGTTGGGGCTTCGCTTGTGGCGTCTCAAGGGCGCGGGATGGTGGCGGGAGTACAGCGTCACCGGCGACATCGCGACGGTCGGCAAGCGCATCAAGCTCACACCCGGAGAAGCCATCGAGGGCGAGAAGTCCAAGGGGGCCGGCCTCGCCGATCCCCTGGCCCTGCTCGGAGAGGGCCTCATCCTCGAAGCGGTCACCGACGGCGTGAAGCAAGCCTTCCCAGCAAGCACCTCGGCCAAGATCGGGGACCAGAAGATCGGCTCACGGGTGAAGTCGATGACCGGCCGAAACGGCGTGCTCATCGTGCAGGGCGACCTCATCACCAACTTCGCCCGCGGCTCGAGCGACACGCCCATCGACAACAAGACCGGCCGCCGCGGCAAGCGCTGAGAGCGCATCGTCGGAGCCTGTTGCGCTCCCG
Source organism: Deltaproteobacteria bacterium (assembly GCA_016845285.1). Lineage (GTDB taxonomy): Bacteria > Myxococcota_A > UBA796 > UBA796 > UBA2385 > BH17. The sequence goes on from JAERSX010000114.1 coordinate 1,040, forward strand.
GCCTCAGACCTCGAGGCGAGTCCACCGCCCACGCAACACGGCCTGGCCCTTGCCCATCGCCTTGGCACAGGTGGTGAGGTTGATGGCCCACCAGACGCCCGCGGCGCCCAACCCCAGCGGCAAGGCGAGGGCCCACCCCAGCGGCACCCGCAACAGGTTCAGAGGCGCCGACCACCACAGCACGGTGCGCGTGTCACCAGCACCACCGAGCACCCCCTCACTCAGCGCCTCCCAGGCCACGAACAGCTGGCTGAAGGCCAGGATGTGCGCGTAGATCACGGCCTGTTCGAGCACCGCAGGATCTTCGGTGAAGACGCCACAGAGCGGCTCGGCCCCGAAGTAGAAGACGAGGGCGGAGCCGAGGCCGGCCGCGGTGGCGATGGGTAGCCCGAGGCGCACCGCCTTCATGGCCTGGTCGGGCTGTCCGGCTCCCAGGTGTCGTCCCACCAGCGATGCTACCGCCAACGAGATGCCGTGGAAGAGCGGCCACGTAAAGCCCTCGAGCGCCGAGAAGCCGATGCCGAGTGCCGCGTTGACCTCGGGCCCCAGCGGCGAGATGGCCCAGTGGAGCAAGGCCCAGTAGACGCCGGCGTAGAAGCCTGTGTTGAGGCCGATGGGCAGCCCCACCCGCACCACACGGTACAGCTCGCCGTCCACGCCGAAGTCCGCCCACGTGGGCCGGAGCGCCCGGAAGAGGAGCCAGAAGCCTGGCACCAGCGCGACCCCTCGGCTCAGGCCACTCGCCAAGGCTGCCCCCTTGATCCCCATGCCCAGCTCGTAGATGAAGAGCCAGTTGAGCAGGCCGTTGAGCACCGTGGCCACGACCTGCAAGCCCATCATCTGACCCGCGCGGCCCATCGAGATGAAGGCCGCGTCCACCAGCGGTGACAGGGTCAGGGGGAGTCCGGCCAGGGCCAGCCAGCGAAGGTAGGTCTCGGCCTCTGCGGCGGCCTCTCCCTCGAGGCCCAACGTAGCCACGATGGCTCCCGCCCCGAAACCACACAGCAACAGGACCACCACGCCGATGACCACGGCCCCCACGAGGCTGCGACCGAAGATCCGCCCCTGGGCGGCAGCATCCTGGGCGCCGATCGCCCGAGCCAACAGGGGCCCGGCACCAGCCGAGACCACGCTGTAGAGCGCAAAGAAGGCGATGAGCACGAAGGTGCAGCTTCCGATGGCCGCCTGTGCCGCCGTGCCGATCCACTGCACGAAGTACTGGTCGATCACCCGGAAGGCGTTGTTCAAGATGACCGACAAGGCCGCTGGCACGGCGAGTCGGACTACCTGAGAAAAACGGACCGGCTGCACCTGTGCCGCTATCGCGCCCTCGACCCCTCGGGCGATGAAGATGCCGCGAGCTCAGGGCTCCAGCTCAGAACATCTCCATCCAGCTGACCGTCTCGGTGCCGAGGAAGGGGTCGTTCGCCACACTGATCGTGCCGAGCGCGTCAGCCGAGCCATCGGTCACCACGTTGCTGGTGCCGTAGAGCACGGTGCCCATGTCGGTCACGGCGATGCCCGAGATGTACGAGTCTTCTTCCTCGATGTAGGCGTCGTCGGAGCTGTCCACCGAGCCGTCGCCGTTCGTGTCCAAGCCGCCCGAGCAGTCCTCGTAGTCGAGGCCGTAGAGCCGCCCGGTTCCACCGTCGCAGAGGTCGGTCTCGGGTGTCCAGGTGCTGAAGTACACCGTGCCGGCGTAGACGATGGGATCGGAGGTCAGGCCCTCACCATCGGACAGCGTGTAGACACCGCCCGCACCACAGTCGGTGATGGGGTTGGCAGTGAACGAGGTGCAGGACTCGGGCGCGTCGTCGCTGACCGCGAAGAAGTAGCCAGCATCGCTGCCGGTGCGCTCGTAAGGCGTGCCGCTGCCCCAGTAGATGCCCAGGCTACCGTCGTTGTGCCAGGCGGTGGTGGCCGCGTAGTACACCTCGGGCCGCGAGCTGATTCCGCCATCGTCGATGGGATCGAAGAACTCGACCCACTCAAGCACGCCGGGATCTTCGGTGTCGATGCAGGCCTTGTACATCCAGGTGCTGCCAGGATCGGCGACGTCACCGGGACCGGAGCCACCCTCGTCCGTGGGCGAATAGGTCGTGGTCACCGGGAAGTACACGGTGTCCGCGTCACCGTCCGAGTCGACGTCGACGGCCGTCAGCGCCGCGGCGATGTAGGCGTACTCGTAGTGGCCTTCGCTGTCGCTGTCGCTGTCGAGGGAGGAGCCCAGGGAGTCGCTCTCGGGGTGCCCGTTGCTACCGCGAGCGTAGTCACCGGTGCTGTCTTCCTGGAAGCCAGCACTGGTCGTGCCCCAGTAGTCGTCTCCGATGGCCCACATGTACAGGTTGGCCTCGGTGGACTCGTAGTACGTGTCGCCCGAAGAGCTGGTGTAGGGAACCGCACGCCCCGAGCCCCAGAGGGCCACGTAGCGATCGACGGGGTTGGAGCTATCGGTCTCGTCGTAGATGTTGGCGATGGTGGCACGACTGACGGTGTAGCCGAGGGCCGTGTGATCGCCGCCGTCCGTCTGCTCGAAGAGGAACTTGGGAGACTTGGTGCTGGTGATGTCGAGGGCCAGAGTGGACGGTCCGCCCTTGCCCTGCTGCACGACGACCACGCGCTTCCACTCGCAGTCGCCTGGCACCGTGGTGCACTCCTTGGCGCCGTCGCCGTCCTCATCGATCCAGACATCGTCGACCACCGGCGTGCCGTCGAAGAGGAACGTACGGCCGTAGAGCATGAGGTCGAGGAGCGCGCCGGACCAGGTGTGGTCGCGGTACTCGTCGCGGTAGAGCAGGGTGCCAGGGATCCAGGCCCAGAGCTCCTCACCTTCGTCGGTGTCGGTCGTGGTGGCGTGGTCCTCGAGAGCAAAGGCGTGCAGCATGCCGTCATTGGCCGCCACGAGCACGATGTCCGGGTTGGTGCCCGCGGCCTCGTTGACCTCGAGCTCCTGCAGGAAGGTGCGGTAGCTCGGCTCGAGGGCATACTGGTTGTTGCGTGCCTCGACCACCACCGGGATGGAGTGGGGCGAGTCGCCCAGCTTCCAGTTGCCGCGCTGCTCTCCGAGGTTCTTGAACTCTGCCTCGGGCAGACCACGGGCGAAGTCGACAAGCGCCTGCAGATCGTCGTCATCGACGAGGCAGCCGTCTTTATCGAGGTCGTAGCTGTCGTCGTCGGCGCAGGGCGGGTTGGCGGTGTCGACAGTGGTGTCGAGCATGTAGGAGAGCGCGGTTGCATCACTGCCCACAGCGCTCACGAAGTCGGCATCGAAGCCCTGGCGACGGTCGTCGTCCGACTCGGTCTGCATCAGTGTGTAGGCCGGTTCCCAGAAGGTGAAGATGTCGCGCTTGCCGAAACCGTCGAGGTCGTCGGGGTTGGTCTCACCCGAGGTGACCGGGCGACTGACCAGCAGGTCTCCACCATCCCAGACCGCGCCGCCGTAGTCGCTGGAGCCGGCCGTGTAGTCCACCATGCCGTACGAGGCGCTGGAGGGGTCGTCTTCGATGGCGTACGCACGGATGTGGCCCTCTGCGAGGGGGCTGTCGCCCGTGAGCTCGTAGAAGGTGTAGATCAGGTACTGGCCGCTGGCGGAGATGACCGGCGTCGACCGGCTGAAGGTGCCCGTGCGGATGTCGGCCATGAGCTCGAGGATGGAGCTGATGACCTCATCGCCGTCGTTGGCGTTGTGGTACACGCCGGCGCCACCGATCTCGTCTGCGGCATTCCCGAAGAGCCCCTCGGCGATGGAGCTTCCGCTGATGCCGATGCCCACGGTGTGCACGATGATGTTCTGATCGTCGGTGAGGTCACTGCGCAGATCGTCGTCGTAGAGCTGGCTCACCACGTTGTCGTACAGGCACTGCTCATCACCCGAGGTGACGATGCCGGTGAGCGTGTCGCACATGACGTCGGTGCCGAGCGTGGCGTGGTAGGACGAGCTCGAGTTCTCGTCGTTGACGCCTTGCCCCTTGCTCAACACGATGATGTGGGTCTCCTGGCACCAGTACTCGACCGGGGCCTCGTCCCAGTCGTTGTCGAAGCCATCACCGTCATCGTCCACGCCATCGTCGACGTCAGTGTTCTCGAAGTAGTTCTCGGACAGATCAGCCAGGGCCTCTGCGAGGTTCCGGGTCTCGTCCTCGTGGTTGGTCGCGGCCGCGAGCGCTGCGGACAATTCAGAGTAGGACGTGCCGAGCGGCGCTACGGGGTAGTACTCGTCGTCGCCGGAGCTCTCCGCGGTACCGACCACGCCGTAGCGGGCCCAGTCAAAGTGCTGGGTGACCTGATCGATGGCGTTGAAGACCGACGTGATGCAGGGCTCACTCGAGCTCGAGGACGACGAGCTGGCCGTGTCCCCGGACCCCGTGTCCGCCGATCCAGTGTCGGAGTCCCCGTCGCATGGCTCCGCCATGTCCTCCGACATGTCCACCAAGAACAAGATGTTCGGCTCCACCGACTCCGTGACGGAGAGGTACTCCTCGCCTGTGGCCGAAGAGGAAGCCGCTGCCGTCCCGGACAGGCCGGTGAGGGTCAGGCCGATGCAGCCGATGGCGGGGAGGAGTGTACGAATGGTCATCATGGATCCCAGAATTCAGCGGACCTTGCAGCGACCCTGGATGACCTTGCGGACCAGAGTCGAGGAAACCGCCTGGGTCTCGTTCACGTTGGAGAAAGAGGTGTCGGTCATGCGCGCCGTCGACTCCATCTCCCAGTAGTCGGCGCGGAAGCCCGTCCGGCCGATCTCGGTGGAGTAGCCGGGGGGCGGGTTGCCACAGCGGTGGTAGGTGGCCGTGACGTAGTAGACGCCCAGGTTGTGGGCGTAGCCCGTGCCACCGAAGTCGCTGTCGGCTTCGTGGGTTGTGACGAAGTCGTCGTAGGTGTCGCCCGACGTGTCGTCGAAGCCCTCATCGACAGGGTTCTCGGTCTGCAGCTCGAAGCGAGCGTGCTCCGTGCCGGCAGTCGCGGTGTTCACCACCATCATGTGCTTGCGGTTCTGGACGGCGATTCGCTGGTCGATCCCGGCGACCTGCAGCGTGCTGCTCCCGATGATGGCCATCAGCGCCATCAGCACCAGCGCCACGATCATCACGTAGCCGCCCTCGCTCCCGAGCCGGGTGAGACGCGGAGGACGCGAACGAGGGAAGAGAGGCATCCGCATGTCAGAGCCCCATCGCAGCTTGGTAGCGCAGGTTGCGGACCGTCACCTCGGTGGTGAGGACCTCTCGGTAGTAGCCATCGGCCGAGGACCCACCAGACCGGTTGGCCAGGCCCGGGCGGGTGCTGCCATACGCCCCTGTGTACTCCTCGCGCGACGCGCGCACGACGAAGTGGAGCCGAACCATCCAGAGATTTTCGATCTGTGCGGTGGCGAAGGTGTCGGTCCAGTTGGAGTCGTCCGAGCAGTCGACGGTGCCAGTGCCGTCGTCGAGGCAGTACTCCACCTGGAAGTCTTCGACGTTGTCGACCACAGGAACATCGTCGTCGGCGGGCCAGTCCATGTTCAGGTCCATCATCAGGACCGGGTGGTCACTCGAGCCCGGACCGATGCCATCGGACTGGTCGTCGATGTAGAAGGTCTGCACGTGCGCCTTGGAGCAGGTCATGACCGGCGTGAGGTTCGTCGTGCACGCGTTGGCGTAGTCGGAGAACCCCGTGGCGTCGTCGATGTAGACGACGCCATTGCTGTCGTCGGCATCGGCGGAGACCGACCAGATGTACCCAGTCTGGCCACTGGTGTCGGCGTAGTCGAAGCAGGTGAAGAGCTGACCAGACGAGATCTGGCCGAGCCGGGCTTGATTGTCCAGCATGAACGGTCGGAAGCTGAGCTCGGTCGACGCGCATGCTTCGACCACATCGCTGCGCGTGTCCATGGTGAGTGAGGGGTCGGCGTAGACCACGGTGATGGCGTCGGTGCCGCTGGTGCCGTCGGCGTCCCACGGGATGACGGCCGGGAGCGAGTCGCCCGTGCCCGGGTAGCCCATGGGCCCCAGCACCTCGCCAGGCATGTTGAAGCCGGCGATGCGCACACTTCGCGAGGTCATGTCGGCCGCAAAGCGCAGGTTCTGGTGCATCTCCATCTGGAGGTCCTGCACCAGCAGCTGCCGGGACTGCATGGTGAACAAGCTGTAGAGCGCAACCACGGTGAAGGCGGCAATCGCCAGCGCCACCATCAGCTCGATGAGCGTGAAGGCCGCGCGGCCACCCTTGAGGATGAGACGCCGCATCAGGAGTCCCGGAATCGGTAGGAAGACACCGTGGTGCCCTTCCACTGGGAGAAGCTGGCGTCGTAGTACTGACAGCGGACGCGGAGGCGGGTCCAGGTCTCCGACGAGTTCATCATCGAGCTGTCCCAGGTCACGTAGTAGGTCGGCTGGCCATAGGTGGTGTCGGTGTTGTTTGCGCTGTTGATGGCCGTGGGCGCGCTGCCACTGTTGGGGTGCTCGAGGTAGGCCCACTCGCTCCCCACCGCGGTGGTGTCGGTGAGGTTGTCCGCGAGATCAGCGTGGGTCGACGTAGCCGACCACGGCAGCGCGATCAGACGCTCCATCTGCAGCTGGGCCAGGTAGGTGCACTCCGTCATCTTGCGGGCGTGCATGTTCGAGCGGACCGCCTGACTGTGGAAGCCGAACATCACCACCAGGGAAAAGCCGAGCAGCGAGACCGCGATGAGGACCTCGATGAGCGTGAAGCCCTGGCGGGAACGGAGGGGCCTGCGCATCAAGACGCCCCGCTGCTGGAG
>JAERSX010000115.1 GCA_016845285.1 Deltaproteobacteria bacterium
GCACCACAGTGCGCCTGGAGATCCTGCCCGCGGGCGTGCCGGGGTCCGGGGAGCGGAGGATCATCCGCCTCGTGAGGGATCGCATCGATCTCGAGTCCGTCGAACCGACCGGCACGGTCCATGAGATGGGCGAGGGCGCCGAGGCGCGCAAGCTGCTCGTCCTCGACGTACCGGCCTTTGCCGCCGACCCTCAGGATCGGGGCCGCCCGTCCACCTCCGAGGCAGTGCGCACGCTGATCGAGGACAACGCTGGCGTGGACGGAGTGCTCATCGACCTACGGGAGAACGGCGGCGGCTACCTCGACGAGGCCATCAAGATGGCCGGTCTCTTCATCGACAGAGGACCCGTGGTTCAGGTGCGGGAGTCGAACGGCCGCATCCGGGTCTACGACGACGAGGACAGGGGCCTGGCCTGGGATGGGCCCATCGTGGTGCTCACCAGTCCCATCACCGCCTCGGCGAGCGAGATCCTCGCGGGTGCACTGCAGGACTACGGTGCCGGGGTCGTTGTTGGGAGCGGCACCACCTATGGCAAGGGCAGCGTACAGTCGGTCGTCCCCCTCGACGCCTTGCTGGCTCAGGTATCTGGCACGGTGCCGACGAAGCCCATGGCCGGCATGATGAAGGTCACCGGGGCGGTGTACTACCGAGTGGATGGTCGCAGCCCGCAGGCCACCGGAGTGCCCGCCGACATCGTCCTCCCCTCGCCTCTCGAGGGTCGCGTTCAGCGCGAGCACGAGGCGCCGAACGCCTTGCCGCCCGACACCATCAGGAAGGCTCGCTACACACCGCGGGCCAACCTCAGCAAGGCCGTGCCCTGGCTCCGCGATCGGAGCACGGCTCGCGTGCAGCACGATCCCCGGATCGACGCCATCCAGGCTTACTTGACCTGGCTGGCGGCAGAGGAGGCCAAGGACGAGCTCAGCCTGAACAAGGTCGAGCGAGAGGCCGGCCGTGCCGCGGCTCAGGCTCAGGCAGATGCACTGGATGCAGCGCTTGGCATTCCGCCGCGCGACGAGTCCGACGAAGCTGGCGACGAGGATGCCGAGCAACCCGAACCTGTCGATCCCGTGCTCGAGGAAGCCCTGAAGATCCTCGAGGATCTCGCATCACTGAGCACCCCCTGAGATGCTCGACTTCGTGGCCCTGGTGGCAGCCATCTTGGTGACCATTGGTGTCCACCACCTGGGTGCCACACTCACCCAAGAGCTCTACCCGCTCCGTGAAGGCCTCGATCCCAACGATGTGTCCATCGTGGCGCGGCATCTCATCGCGGCACCGCCTCTGGCCTTGCTCTCGGTGCTGCTCACCAAGGCTGCCGCCGCCTTTGCCGGCGGGGCTGTGATCGGGAAGCTGGCAACCAGGAAGCCCACCACGCTGGCGGGGCTGCTGGGCCTCGGCGTCTTGCTCACCACCATCGCGCCGCTCCTCGCGGTCCCCCACCCCTGGTGGTTCATGGTGGGCTGCCCGCTGATCTGCGTGCCGGCAGCATGGAAGGGAGCGGCCTGGCTGGCGCCTTGAGGCGCGACCCCTACGCCAGGTTCTCTCGAGCTGCCGCCAGTGCTGCCCGTCGCTCCCGAGCCGTCTCCAGCTTTGCACGGAAGCCGTCCACGACCTTGGCTGGAGCCTTGGCCACGAATCCTGCGTTTCCGAGGCGCTTCTCGAGGGCGCCGATGTCCTTGTCGGACCTGGCCAGCTCCTTGTCGAGGCGCGCACGCTCCGCTGCGATGTCGATGACGCCCTCGAGGGGAATGTAGAGCTCCCTCCCCCGCACCACGGCGGTGGCGCAGACCCCATCTCGACCGCCCTCGGCGATGTCGACCACCCGCGCCAGATCGCGCATGGCACCCGCGTGCTTGCTCAGGGTGGCCACCTCGGCGCCCCGAAGGCTCAGCTCCACCTTGGGAGACAGGCCCATGTCGGCCTTGATGCGGCGAATGGCCACGATGGCCTCTTGTACGTGGGCCACCTCTTCGAGGGCACCCGGGTCGTCAGGAAAGTCGGATGCCACCGGGAAGGCGGCGGTCGCCACCGTGCCCTCGGTGCCAGGCAGGGTCTTCCAGATGGTCTCACTCAAGAAGGGCATGACGGGGTGGAGGAGACGACTCAGGGTGTGGAAGCAGGTCCACAGGGTGTGGCGGGCGCCCTGGCGGGCCGCCTCTGCCTCGGGGCTGGCGTCATCGCTGTAGAGCGGGCCCTTGGACAGCTCCAGGAACCAGTCGCACAGCTCCGACCAGGTGAAGGCGTAGAGCTCCCGACCCACCTCGTCGAAGCGGTAGGTATCGAGGGCTCGCCGCACCCGACCCACGGCCGCTCCCAGGCGAGCGAGGATCCAGCGGTCGTACGCGCTCTCGGTGCGCGGCGCCGTCGGGTCGTAGGCATCCAGGTGCATCATCGTGAAGCGGAAGGCCTGCCAGATCTTGTTGGTGAACTTGACGTAGCCGTCGGCACGCGCCTCGTTCCACAGGATGTCTCGACCCTGCGCCGCCATGGCCACCAAGGTCATGCGGAAGGCATCGCAGCCGAATTTCTCGATCATGTCGAGGGGATCGACCACGTTGCCCTTCGTCTTGCTCATCTTCTGCCCGTGCTCGTCGCGCACCAGGGCGTGGATGTAGACGTCGTCGAAGGGCACCTCCCCCATGAAGTGCTGCCCGCTGAAGATCATCCGAGCGACCCAGAAGAAGATGATGTCGAAGCCCGTGATGAGCACGCTCGTGGGGTAGTACTTCGCGAGATCGGCGGTCTTGTCAGGCCAACCCATGGTCGAGAAGGGCCACAGAGCCGAGCTGAACCAGGTGTCCAGCACGTCGGGATCCTGAACGATGCTGGCCGAGCCACAGCCTTCACAGACCGTGGCGTCCTCCCGGCTGACAGTGGTGTGCTGGCAGGCCGAGCAGTGCCAGGCCGGGATCTGGTGTCCCCACCAGAGCTGGCGGCTGATGCACCAGTCCCGGATGTCGCGGAGCCAGGCGTTGTAGGTGTTGCGCCAGCCGTCTGGGACGAAGCGGGTGGAGCCGTGCTCCACGGCGGCCAGCGCCGGACCAGCCAGCGGCTTCATCTTCACGAACCACTGGGTGGAGATCATGGGCTCGACGGGCGACCCGGACCGCTGGGAGCGCGGCAAGGCCATGAGATGGGGCTTGCTGCCTCGGTCCAGCCCAAGCTCGGCGACGCGGGCCTTCACCGCCTTGCGGGCCTCGAAGCGATCGACGCCTTCGAAGGGGCCACCGACCGCGTTCACCGTGCCGTCGAGATTGAGCATGTTGAGGAAGGGCAGATCGTGCCGCTTGCCCACCTCGAAGTCGTTGAAGTCGTGGGCGGGCGTGACCTTGACGGCGCCCGTGCCAAACTCCGGGTCCACCAGGATGGCGTCCCCCACGATGGGGATCTTGCGGTCCACGATGGGGTGGTCGACGGTCTGGCCGATGAGGTGCTTGTACCGTGGGTCGTCGGGATGCACAGCCACAGCCGTGTCCCCCAGCATGGTCTCGGGACGGGTCGTGGCCACGACGATCTCGGTGATCTCGGTGCCGTCCGCCATGACCGACGGCGTGCTCAACGGGTAGGCGAAGCTCCAGAGCTCGGCCTTGTGGTTCTCCTCGGCCTCCACCTCGAGATCACTGAGGGCGGTCATGCCGACGGGGTCCCAGTTGATCATGCGCTCGGCTCGGTAGATCAGTCCCTCTTCGTAGTATCGAACGAAGACTTCTCGCACGGCCCGACTGAGTCCCTCATCCATGGTGAAGCGCTCACGGCTCCAGTCACAAGACACCCCCAGGCGTCGGAGCTGCTGGGTGATCATGCCGCCAGACTCGTCCTTCCAAGCCCACACGCGTTCTTCGAACCGCTCTCGGCCCAGATCATGGCGAGTCCGACCCTCGGCAGCGAGCTGCTTTTCGACGATCCACTGTGTGGCGATACCGGCGTGGTCGGTGCCAGGCACCCAGAGCGCGTTGTAGCCATCCATCCGCTTGTACCGGATCAACACGTCCTGAAGCGTGTTGTTGAGGGCATGCCCCATGTGCAGCCGCCCCGTGACGTTGGGAGGCGGGATGACGATGCTGTAGGGCTTGCCCGGCGCATCGGGATCAGCAATGAACAGACCGTCACGCTCCCAGCGGTCGCTGATGAGGGCAGCGGCGCCGTGTGAGTCGTAGGTGCGGGGAAGATCGGTTTCGAGAGCCATGGCTGGCGTCCTCGGGGAGAAGGAGGAATCAGAGCAAGGTGCGTGAAGCGGGCCGGTCTCTCGGGAGCAGGCCTCGGGTGCAAGCTCAGTCGACGTCGGTCAGCTCCGCTTCGACTTCGTCGAGACGCTCCCGAATCACCTCGCGGGCGATCTCGGGCATGCGGGACTCGGTGACTTCCTGCACCGTCGCGTTGACGAGGTCCCGGAAGCTCGGGGAGGTGTCGAGCGCATTGCGCAGGACCGCCTCCACCACTTCTGGGAGCACTTCCAGGATGGCTCGCTCGAGAGCGGGCCCCACGACGTCGGGGTCCACGGAAACGACGGGGACGGAGTCGTAGTCTCGTGGGAGCACGGTGGCCACGCGCTCGTCGCTGGCCAGAGGCCGCGGGTCCCGCGACACGAAGGCGTCGGGCACGGTCTCGGGCTCGATGGGCGACAAGGCCGTCCGTGGCAGAGGAGGCAGCGCCTCGTCCGAGTCCTCGAGCCTTCGGGGCAGCGGACCGATGGCCGACTCCATCTGCTCGAGGAGCTTCTCGGCGGTGAATGGCTTCGGCAGGTAGCCCACCACCCCCGCTTCTTCGGCCCGCTGTTGGTTGTAGACCTCGAAGCCGCCGGCCATGAGCAACACCGCAGCCGCGGGATGTCGCTCTCGGAGCTCACGTGCCAGATCGTAGCCGTTCCCTCGTGGAAGCGAGGTAGCCGACAACACCAAGGCGATGTCATGGCCGTTGGCGCTGGTCGCAGCCTCAGCGGCGTTGCGCGCGCTGAGCAGACCGAGCGCACAACTGCCCAGGGCCGCCTCGACCCGTCGGTGGGTCGCGGGGTTTGGATCCACCACGAGCACGTATGACTGGGGCATCCCCGCCAACTCCAAGGTGCGGCACCTTACCGCGCCACCCGAGACCCGGGCAACGCCGCTCCATCCCTATTCTTGAACCACGGCCACGGCGATGGCGCGTGTCACGACCTCCACCTTCAGGCCGGAGCTGGTGGTCTGCTCGTCGGTGTTCTGGAATGCGATGTAGAGGTTGTTCGTCTCGATGTTGATGCTCTCATCGAAGAGGGCCCACATATCGGCCGACAAGGTGTAGGAGTCTTCGCCGCTGACGTTGCAGGTGACAGACTCCCAGGCCTCCCCCTCCCGCTCACGACGAATCTGCACCCAGACCTGATCCCACCCATGATCACCCCAGGATGCCTCGACTTCCTCAGCCCCTTCGATGGTGGACTCGTTGCCGTCGGGATGCTCGAACACGACCTCGGGAA